>DAIUES010000024.1:0-19630 GCA_036844985.1 Candidatus Limnocylindrales bacterium | reverse complement strand
CACGGGCCTGCCAGCAGCGGCATCGACCGACGGGGCGGACCAGTCGGCGAACAGCCCGGACGCGATCGCCATCGGATCGAGCCCGCGCAGGTCGCCGCCGATCACGAGCGTGGCGCGCGCCGGGTCCAGCGCCCGGCCGTGCGCCCGCCGCAGGACGTCGGGGTCGAGGCGCTCGACGGTCTCGGCGGTCCCGCCCGAGGGACGGTGATACGGCGAGTCCGGGGCGTAGATCGTCGCGACGTAGACCTCGTCGGCACGGCGGCGTGGGTCCGCCTGGGCCTGGAGCAGGTCGTTCAGCCGCTCGTCGCGCAACCGCTCGACCTCATCGGCCGGGAACGTCGGCCGAAGCAGGACCTCGGCCAGCAGCTCCAGGGCCGGCTCGAGCCGGGCGGCCGGCACGTCGACGCTCACGCTCGTCGCGTCCCAGCCGGCCTCGGCATGGAGCGAGGCGCCAAGCCGCTCGGTCGCTTCGGTCAGTCCGACCGCGTCGTGATCGGCCGTGCCCTCGGTCATGGCCCGGGCGGCCAGCACGGCGACGCCGCCCTCATCCGCCGGCTCGTCGACCGCGCCGACGGGCAGGATGATCGATGCGCTGACCAGCGGCCGACCGGGCAGGTCGACGACGAGGACGGTCAGGCCGTTGGCGAGCCGATCGCGGCGGACCGCGGGGAAGTCGTACGGTCGCGGGGTCCCCGGGGTCGGCCGCTGGGCGATGACCGCGCCATCGCGTTCGGGCGCGTTCGTGGTCATGCGGCTTCCTCCTCGTCGGTCGTGTCGGCCCGCTCTGCGTCGTTCGCGGCACTGTCCGCGGTCGGGGTCTCTGGCAGGTACGTCATGACCAGGCGATTGTCTGGCCGGAACGTGGCCGCGGCCACCTCGAGGATCGCCTCGGGCGTCACCGACAGGTAGCGCGGCAGCATCTCGTTGATGAGGGCCGGTCGGTCGAACAGCGTGGCGTACATCGACAGCCGATCGGCGCGTTCCTCCACCCGCTGCAGCGAGCCGAGCTCGTCGGACTCGATGAGGGCGAACGCACGGGCCAGCTCGTCCGCGCTGACCGGCTCCATCGCCAACCGGTCGAGCTCCTCGTGGAGCGCCGCCTCGACCCGCTCGACCGACACGCCCGGGCGGACCGTCGCCCAGCCGGCGCAGATCGATGCGCCGCCGATGAACCCGAGGGTGAACAGGGCGACGTCCTGGGCGATGCGCTCGTCACGCACCAACCGGCGGTGCAGCCGGCTGCCCTTGCCGCCGGCCACGATCTGGCCGGCGACCTCGAGCGCATCGAGTCGTGGATCGCCGTAGACCGGTGCCCGATAGCCGACGTAGATGCGCGGCAGCGGCACCCGATCCATGATCGTCTCACGCACCTCGCGTCCCAGGGTGGGCGGCAACGACAGGTCGCCCAGCGCCGGCATGGACGGGTTGGCCGGGATGGCACCGAAGTAGCGCTCGACGCTGGCGCGAACCGCGTCGGTGTCGACGTCACCCACGACCGACAGCACCGCGTTGTTAGGCGCATACCACGTCCGGAAGAACCCCTTGACGTCATCGAGCGACGCGGCGTCGAGATCCTCCATCGAGCCGATCGTCGAGTGGTGATACGGGTGCTCGGGCGGGAACAGGTGGGCCTGCAGCTTCTCTTGCCAGGTGCCGTAGGGTCGGTTGTCGTATGACCAGCGCTTCTCGTTCTTGACGACCTCGCGCTGGTTGTCGAGGTTCTCCTGGCTGAGGGCGTCGAGCAGGGTCGCCATCCGGTCCGCCTCGAGCCACAGGCCGAGGTCCAGCTGGTGGGCCGGCAGGGTCTCGAAGTAGTTCGTCCGATCCAGCCAGGTCGTCCCGTTCATCGTTCCGCCGGCGGCCTGCACGAGCGCAATGTGCTCGGCCTTGGCCACGTGGCGCGAGCCCTGGAACATCACGTGTTCGAAGAGGTGCGCGAAGCCGGTCTTGCCCGGCTGTTCGTGCTTGGAGCCGACGTCATACCAGACGTTGATCGCCACGACGGGGGCGAGGTGGTCCTCGGCCACGATGAGTCGCAGCCCATTGGCGAGGCGGTCGTCACTGAACGTGACGGTCGGGACGGGGGTGGTCGACACGCAGGTGTGCTCCTGGTCGGACAGGGATCGGGCGGACCTGGTCCGCAGCCGTGAGGAGCGATCGTACCGCGTCGGATCGGTCCGGGCCCGGGGGGGGCCGGCGGTCAGATCGGGAGCGCGACGAAGGCCAGGGTGACGACGGCCGCGATGGCCGAGCAATAGGCGACCATGACCAGCGCCGACCGCCGATCGCGGGCCAGGTCGGCCCCGTCCGTGACCCGCTCGGGCGACCCCAGCGGACCGAAGTTGCGGACGCCGGTCAGGCCGAAGGCCGCACAGAAATGGCGGCGCGCCTGTTCCAACCCGACGAGCGCACCCGCCAACGGCGGGAACACGAGCAGCCGGGCGACGGGAGGCGCATCGAGCGCGACCAGGGCCAGCCCGAGCAGCACGCTCGCCGCGAGGCCGGCGACGGCGCCCCGTCGACGACGGGAGATCTCGGCCGAACCGATGTTGCAGGCACCGGCCCGATACGGGCTCGGATCGATGATGAGCTTGCCGTCCATGGCGGGTGACTCCTGCACGGCGGGATATCCGCCGGTTTCGTAGACTCGGGCCTCATGAGACCACGAACGTCCCCGACGCGTCGGAGCGCGCCCGTCGTCATCGGGGTCCTGACCCTGTTGCTGGCGCTGCCCGGGGTGGGCGCCGCGCATGCCGAGGTCAAGGTCGCCACGCCGGCGGACGGGGCGACCGTCACCGAGCCCGTCGCCGAGATCAGCGCCACGTACACCGAGGACCTGGCCGGCGACGGCAGCAGCCTGCGGGTCACCGATGCGACCGGTGCCACGGTCGCGCGTGGCGGGGTCGACCCGAACGACGACCGCCGGATGGTGGCGACCCCGGCTGCGCCGCTGGCGTCGGGCACGTACACCGTCGCCTCGACCGCCAAGGCGACCGACGGCCACATCGAACGGACCAAGTGGACGTTCACGGTCGACATCCCGCCGACCCCGGCACCCACGCCGGTGCCTTCGGACGCGCCGACGAGCGCCCCCACCGCGGCCCCTTCGCCGAGCGCGTCGCCGTCGCCGGTCGCCCCTCCGTCGGCGACACCCGGTCCATCGCCCGATGGCGCCCCGACCGCGAGCGCCAGCGACGTCATCCTGCCGATCATCATCGCGCTCGCGCTGGTCGCGGTCGCCGGCGCCCTCCTCCTCGGGCGACGCGGGCGGACCGCTCCACCGAGGTGACCCCGACCCGCCTCCGGTCGATCGCCGCCTCGCTCGTCGCGCTGGCCGTGGCGACGCTCGTGGCGCCCAGCGCCGCGCTCGCCCACGCGCTCAACGCCACGTACACCAGCCGACTGCCGTTGGCGGTCTACCTCGCAGGCGCGGCGTCGACCGTGGCCCTGTCGTTCATCTTCGTGCTCATCCGCGACGTGCGGGCGGAGCGTCCGGTCGCCGATGGTGAAGGCCATCTGCCGCCAGCGGCCATTCGCTGGACCCTCCGGGCGGTCGGCCTCATCGCGTGGCTGTGGATCGTGGTCCAGGGGATCATCGGCGGATCGAGCAGCGCCGAGGTGTCGAACCTGTTCCTGTGGATCTACGGGTGGGTCGGCGTCGCCATGGTGTGTGCCCTCATCGGCCCGGTCTGGCAGTTCATCGACCCGTTCTCGACGCTGCACGACATCGGCGCGGCGGTCGTGCGCCGGCTCGGGATCGGTGCCTGGCAACCGGCGGCATACCCGGCGGCTCTCGGCCGCTGGCCGGCCGTGATCGGGTTCTTCATCGTCGTCTGGCTGGAGCTCGTCCTGTTCCCGGACCCGACCGTCCTGTTCATCTTGCTCATCGGCTACACGGCGCTGACCGTGGCGATGATGGCCCAGTTCGGGCGTGACACCTGGCGCGCGAATGCCGAGGTGTTCACGGTGTGGTTCCGCCTGCTCGGCCGGCTCGCGCCGTTCGCGCTCGTCGACGAGACCGGCCGGGTGCGCCGCCGCCCGTTCGCGTCGGGGCTGCTGGAACCCGGGGTGTCGCTGGCTGATGTCACCATCGTCGCGCTCGGTGTCGGGTCGATCCTGTACGACGGCCTGTCACAGACGCAGGTCTTCTTCGAGCTGTTCGGACGTCCGGACCTCATCGCGCGCAGCCTGTTGCTGACCGGCTTCCTGGGAATCATCG
This sequence comes from Candidatus Limnocylindrales bacterium, assembly GCA_036844985.1. Taxonomy (GTDB): domain Bacteria; phylum Chloroflexota; class Limnocylindria; order Limnocylindrales; family CSP1-4; genus SPCO01. Next base: position 15,411 of record DAIUES010000024.1, on the reverse strand, counting down.
TGCTGTCCGCCCTGAGCGTGACGCGCTTCGTGGGGGTGGCCGCCACCGGGGCCGGACTGCTGCCCATCGCCGTCGGCTACCTCGTGGCGCACTACCTGACGTACCTGCTGATCGGCGGACAGAACATCATCATCGCCATCTCCGACCCATTCCAGCAGGGATGGGACCTGTTCGGGACCGCGTTCTTCGAACCCTCCAGTGGATGGTTGCCACCGGGGCTCGTCTGGACCGTCCAGCTGGCCGCCGTCGTCGGCGGCCACATGCTCGGCGCATGGGGCGGCCATGTGGTCGCGGCGCTCGATGCACCACGTCACCTGTCGGCTCGCTCCCTGACCATGCGGCAGGTCCCGCTGGCGGTCGTGATGGTCGCGTTGACCACGCTCACGCTGTGGTCGCTCGGTCAGGCGGTCGTCGTCACCCCGACCGAAGCCGTCTCCGGGCTGACCCTCGCCTGGCGGGGCGGCTGACCCGGCCTCGGAACCCAGTCCGCGAGCGAGCGGACGCTGGCCACCGCCGCCGCGATCTCGGGATCGAGCGCCTCGGCCGCGGCCACGGCCGTCTCGATCGCGGTGAGACACAGGATCCCCTCAGCGGTCGCGGCCAGCCGGATCTCGGCCGCATCTCGGACCGCGCCGGAACGCGGCGTCGGCGTATTGACCACGAGGCGGACCTCGCCACCGGCGATGAGGTCGAGGATCGGGACCTCGCCGATCGACGCATCAACGACGGCGCCGAGCTTGGCGACCGGCAACGCGTCGTGGCCGGACTCCTCGAGCCACTCGCGCGTGCCAGGGGTCGCGGCCAGTCGGTAGCCCGCCGCAACGAGCCCGCTGGCCAGGCGCGCCAGGAGCGCCTTGTCGCGGTCGGCGATGGACAGCAGCGCTACGGCACCGCGGTCGCCCGGGCGCGGCGGCACGAGGGCGGCACCGAGCAGTGCCTTGGCCAGGGCGACTCGCGGATCGGCGTGGATGCCGATGACCTCGCCGGTCGACTGCATCCCCGGACCGACCGACGGATCCACCCCGCGCAGCTTGGCCGTCGAGAACGCCGGCGCCTTGACCGCGACGAACGAGGGCGGCGGCAGGAGCCCACCCTCCCAGCCGAGATCGGACAACGTCGCCCCGAGCGCGATGCGGACCGCCAGCTCGACCATCGGCACTCCGGTCACCTTCGACATGAACGGCACCGACCGCGACGCGCGCGGGTTGACCTCGATGAGGTAGACGCCGTCGTCGCGGACGATGAACTGGGCGTTGACGAGGCCGCGGGCGCCGAGCGCGAGCACGATCCGTTCCATCGTCGCCACGATGAGGTCGCGGTCGCCCTCGCTCACGAACTGCGGCGGGAACACGCCGACCGAATCACCGCTGTGGACGCCGGCCCGCTCGACCTGTTCGAGCAGGCCCGGGATGAGCACCCGCTCGCCGTCGGCGATGGCATCGACGTCGACCTCGACGCCCTCGAGATAGCGGTCGATGCGGACGGGTCGGTCCGGGTCGACGACGGTCGCCAGGGCGAGCTGGCGGGCGAGGTCCTCGGGTGAGTAGCAGAAGTCGATGGCCAGGCCGCCGATGACGAACGACGGTCGCACGATGACCGGGTAGCCGATCCGCTCGGCGAGGGTGAGCGCCTCCTCGACACTGTGGGCCATCCCGCCCTCGGGCTGCGGGATCCCGAGCCGGTCGAGCAACGCGGCGAACCGGACCCGTTCCTCGGCCTGGTCGATGGCCTCGAGGTCGCTGCCGAGCAACGGGACACCGGCGGCGCTCAGCGGAGCGGCCAGGTTGAGCGGTGTCTGGCCGCCGAACGCGACGACCGCCGGCAGCGGCGCCTCGCCCGGTGCCGTCTCCGCATCGATGACGCTCCGCACGCTCTCGGGGTCGAGGGGCTCGAAGTACAGCCGGGTCGAGGCGTCGAAGTCGGTCGAGACCGTCTCGGGATTGGAGTTGATCATCACCGCCGACCAGCCGTTGCGTCGCAGCGTGTCGGCCGCCTGCACCGCGCAGTAGTCGAACTCGATGCCCTGACCGATGCGGACCGGGCCGCTGCCGATGACGAGGGCCGCCGGGCGGTACACCGGTGGCGCTTCGGGCGTCGAGCCCGCAGCCGCGTACGTCGCATAGAAGTACGGGGTGTCGGCGGCGAACTCGGCCGCGCAGGTATCGACCATCGCGTAGCCGGGCACGAGCCCGAGCTCGAGACGCGCGGCCCGGACCGCCGCAGGGGTCGTGCCGGCCAGGCCGGCCAGCTCCTTGTCGCCGAAACCGGCGCGCTTGACCGTCGCCAGTAACGCCGCGGCGTCGGGATCGGCAGGATCGGCGATCCGCGAGCCCATGGCCGCGGTCTCCCGTTCGAGCGCCACGTTCCGGCCCATCTCGGCCAGGAACCACGGGCTGATCCCGGTCGCCTCGCCGACCACGGCCTCCGGGACGCCCCGCCGGAGCAGACCGAGCAACCGCCACAGGCGCGAGTCGGACGGCTCGAGGAAGCGGCGCAGCACGATCGGCGCAGCGCTCCGCTGCGCGAACCGGGTGCTTTCGCAGGCCTCGCCCGACGCGTCGATCCAGCGGATCGGTTCGTCCGCGTCCGGGTCGCCGCCGTAGACCCCGCCGAGGTAGTCGAAGGTCGGTCCCCAGCTCGGATCTTCGGCCAACGGCCCGACGCCGGCCTGCTCAAGCCCGCGCAGTCCCTTGTTCAGCGCCGAGCCGAACGTCCGGTCGATGGCCATCACCTCGCCGGTGGCCTTCATCTGGCTGCCGAGCGTGCGGTCCGCTCCGGGAAACTTGTCGAACGGGAAGCGAGGCAGCTTCACGACGACGTAGTCGAGCGCCGGCTCGAACGCGGCGACGGTCGTGCCGGTCACCACGTTGGGGATGTCGGCCAACCGGCGGCCGATGGCGATCTGGGCCGCCACCCGGGCGATCGGATAGCCGGTCGCCTTCGAGGCCAGCGCCGAGGACCGCGACACGCGCGGGTTGACCTCGATGACGGCGTACTCGGTCGAGTCCGGCGACAGCGCGAACTGGACGTTGCAGCCGCCCTCGACCCCGAGCGCCCGGATGATGGCGAGGGCCGCGCTGCGCAGCCGCTGATGGACGGCATCGGTCAGCGTCTGGACCGGCGCGACGACGATCGAGTCGCCGGTATGGACGCCGAGCGGGTCGACGTTCTCCATCGAGCACACCGCGATGCACGTGTCGTCGGCGTCGCGCATCACCTCGTACTCGATCTCCTGCCAGCCGACGAGGCACTGCTCGACCATGACCTGGCCGATCGGGCTGGCCCGCAGGCCGGCCCGGATCCGTTCGTGGTAGGCGGACTCGGTCTCGACGATGCCGCCGCCGGTGCCACCCAGCGTGAACGCCGGGCGGACGATGGCCGGCAGGCCGATCTCGCGCAGCGCGACGGCCTCGTCGGCCGGGTTCGCGACGATCCAGCTCGGAGCGTACGGCTGGCCGATCCGATCGAGCAGGTCGCGGAAGGCCTCCCGGTCCTCGGCCATCCGGATCGCCTCGAGTGGCGTGCCGAGGAGGCGGACGTCGTACCGCTCGAAGACGCCGGCGTCGGCCAGGGCCATGGCCAGGTTGAGCGCCGTCTGCCCGCCCAGACCGGCGAGCACGCCATCGGGGCGTTCACGGGCGATGACCGCCTCGACCGCATCGACCGTCAGTGGCTCGAGATAGATCGCGTCGGCGACCTGGGGGTCGGTCATGATCGTGGCCGGATTGCTGTTGACGAGGATGGTCCGAACCCCCTCCCCGCGGAGCGCCCGGCACGCCTGTGTCCCGGCATAGTCGAACTCGGCCGCCTGGCCGATGACGACCGGGCCACTGCCGAGGATGAGGACGGACGTGGGCCTGGGATTGGTCACCGACCCGCGTCGCCTCGCATCGGCCCGGTGCCGTTCGCCGCAGCCACGAATCGGTCGAAGACCGCGAGCGCATCGAGCGGCCCCGGCGCGCCCTCCGGGTGGTACTGGACGGTCTCGATCGGCTGCTCGATGTGGCGCATCCCCTCGACCGAGCGGTCGTTCAGGTTGATCTGGCTGACCCGGAAGCCGGACGCGGCGGGCAGGGAGTCGGCGACGACCTGGACCTCGTGGTTCTGGGCCGTGACCTGGACGAGCCCGAGATCGACGTCCTGGACCGGGTGGTTGGCACCGTGATGGCCGAACCGCAGCCGAGCCGTGTCCGCGCCGGCCGCGCGCCCGACGATCTGATGGCCGAGGCAGATGCCGAGCAGCGGTCGCCCGTCGTCGATGACCGCGCGCGCCAGGGCGACCTGTGCCTCGAGCCGTGCCGGATCGCCCGGTCCGGGCGACAGGATGATGCCGTCGATGTCATCCGACAGGACGTCCGACGGTTCGACCGTGTGGGGAAAGACCCGGACGCGGGCGCCGCGATGGCGCATCGCCCGGACGATGTTCGACTTGAGCCCGAGGTCGACGATGCCGATGAGCGGCCCACCGTCGGCGGCGTCGCCGTACTCGGTCATCGATGGCGGCGAGACGAGGCCGACGAAGTCCTGGTCCTCCCAGCGCGGGACGGCGGCGGCTGCCCGCCGCGCCGCCTCGACGTCGATGTCGCCGGGCGCGCTGACGATGCCGCGCAGGCTGCCATGGGTGCGCAGGTGTCGCGCGAGGGCCCGCGTGTCGACCCCGGCGATGGCCGGGATCCGGTCGTCGCGCAGGAGCGCGGCCAGTTGGCGGGCGTCCTCGAGCACGGCAGCGGTGGCATTCGCCACGACCAGGGCACGGAGCCACGGGTGGGCCGACTGGTCGTCGTCGCGCAGCCGGCCGTAGTTGCCGATAAGCGGATACGTCATCACGACGACCTGGCCGGCGTACGACGGATCCGTGCAGACCTCCTGGTAGCCGGTCTGGCTCGTGTTGACCACGAGATCACCGCCGGCCGCCACCGGCGCCCCGAACGCCACCCCCGGAAAGACGGTCCCATCCTCGAGCGCCAGCAACGCCGGCCCGAGGTCGCCGATCCGCGGGTCGACGACAGCGCTCGCGTGCGGCAGCGGTGGGACGATCACGCGACGGCGACCTCGTCGGAGCCGGCAAAGAACGACCCACCCGCCGTGTTGGCGTGGTGGGCGAGGGCGTGCGTGGTCATCGAGCCTCCTCCGCCGGCCTCACGGGACCGGTACGCCAGCCTCACAGGACCGGCCATGAAAGGACGATGTCAGGGTAGCATCCGGAGCGATCGGGTGGACCACCCGATGTCAGGGTACCCGAGCGGCGAACCCCTGTGGGCCGACCCTGGAGCGCGTAGTCACCAGCTCGAGGAGCAGGGGGTTGGTGAGCCGGGAGAGATTCGAACTCTCAACCTAGGGATTAAGAGTCCCTTGCTCTGCCGTTGAGCTACCGGCCCGTCGGGCAGTCTACCGCAGGTGGGTTGGCTAGGCGATCGGCCGATCACGCGCCGACTCCTGTGTCGCGCCAACGCATACTTGATCCGCGCCGCAGCTTGCCCGGGGTCGGAAGGGGCGGAAGAGCGACCTCCTCGGAAAGTACGAGCGCCAGCCTTTGGGCCATACGACCCATGACGCTTGCCCCGGCTGAAAGATCGCGATCAGGCGAGGCGCATGTCGACCGCGGGCGCGAGCCGCTCCACGTCGGCGAGATCGAGCTCGCCCTGGCCCGGGATGAGCGCATTCGCCGCACCGGCAGCAGCAGCCAGCCGAAGCGCCCCAGCGACGTCCTGCTCCCGCCGAAGCGCGGCCAGGAAGCCGGCCATGAACGCGTCGCCGCTCCCGACGCTGTACGGGCCAAGCTCCGGTGGCGGCCCGACCCGCCAAGCCCCCGCTGGGCCGACCAGCACCGCACCGTCCACGCCGAGCGTCACCAGCACGTGCTCCGCCCGAAGCTCGCGAAGGCGCCCTGCCGCGGTCATGGCAGCGCCTGCATCGACGACCGCGACGCCGGACACGGATGACGCCTCGTCCCCGTTGACCTTCACCAGCCATGGCGCCGCATCGAGCGCTGCCCGCAGCGGTTCGCCGCCGACATCGACCACGGCGCGGGCACCAGCCGCCTTGGCCACGACGGCGAGCCGTCGATACGCGTCGATCGGGGCGCCCGGCGGCAACGACCCCGCCAGGAGCACCACCGTACCGACCGGATCATCGAGCAGGGCCTCCGACAGGCGCTCCTCGACGGCGGGCCAGCGGTCAGTCGGAAGCGTGACGCCGGCCTCGTAGAACTCGGTCAGCAGGCCGCTCGACCGGTCGTGCACGGACAGACAGGTTCGCGTCTCGCCGTCGACCCGGACGTACCGGCCGGGGATCCCGCGCCGTTCGAGCGCGGCCTCCAGCCACGACCCCGCGTGGCCCGCCACGATCGCGACGACCTCGGCGGGCAACCCGAGCTGGACCGCGGCGCGGGCGGCGTTGACGGCCTTGCCACCGGGCAGGGCGGTGAGCAGGTCCGGGCGCTGGATCTCGCCCGGCACGAGTCGATCGACGGCCGCGATCTTGTCGATCGCCGCGTTGAGCGAGACGGCGACGAGGCGGCGGATCGGGACGACCTCGTTCACGCCGCCCATCCCCGGAGGGCCGCGTCGAGCGCCTCCGTCGTGGGCTGGCCATCGACACCGCCGATCGCCTGCGTCGACAGGGCACCGGCGACCGCACCGGCGCGCAGGGCAGCCTCAGGTGATGCACCGCCGAGCCAGGCCGCGAGGAAGGCGGCGTCGAACGTGTCCCCCGCCCCCGTGGTGTCGACGGCGTCGACCGGATATGCCGGCACGCGCGCGATCACGCCCTCGCCCGACGCCACCAGCGCCCCGTCCATCCCGCATTTCACGGCGACCAGCGGCCCGCGGGCGGCCAGCGCGATCGCCGCGGCGTCGACGTCATCGATCCCAGTCAGCCGCCGGACTTCCGCGTCGTTGGGAAACAGCAGATCGACCGACGGCAGGATCGCACCGAATCCGGCGTCCCACCCGCCGCTCGGGTCCCAGTTCGGATCGAGCGAGGTGGTGAGGCCGGCCGCGCGCGCCCGCGCCAGCAGGGTCTGGGCACCGGGTCGGAGGCCAGCCTGCAGGAACCAACTGCCGATGTGGAGATGGTGCGCGGCGGACAGGAGCCGATCGGGGACGTCCGACTCGGTGACGTCGCCGATGGTGCCCAGCGCCGTGAGGATGGCCCGGTCGCGACCGTCGGACAGGATCACGCTCGCGCCCGTGGGTCGTCCCGCCACGGTCCGCACCCCACCGACGTTCAGGCCTCGCTCCGCCATCGCGTCGAGCATGTATCGACCGAGCGCGTCGTCGCCGACGGCGCCGACCATCGCCACCCGCAGGCCGAGCCGAGCCGCGCCGCAGGCCGTGATGACCGAGCTGCTCCCGATCGCGAGCCGGAGCCCGTCCACGATGCGCTCGGCCTGGCCGAAGACCGGCCGGGGGTCGGGGTCGGTCACGACCACGTCGGGGTTGATCTCGCCGACGACGAGCAGGTCGAATGTTCGGCTGGCGTCGTGGGCGTCTCGCGGCATGGCGGTGGTCAGTATCGGGCGTACCAGCCGGGTTCGGGGGCATCCGGCTGGAGCGCCGCCGTCCAGCGGGACCGCCACGAGCGACCAGCCCCTTCGACCAGGTCCACGATGCGCCGCAGGCGCGCCGCGCCCTCACCCTCCAGCCAGGCCGCGCGCTCCGTGGGCGACAGCGTCGCGGCCGGGGCCCAGACCGATCGACCGACCAGGACCCCGCTCGCGCCCGCCGCGCACGCCGTCGCGACCTGGGCCTCGAACGTGGCGTCGTCCACGCCGCCCGACAGCAGCACCCACGGCAGGATCGTGGCCGCATCGAGTTCGGCGCACGCCTCTGCCCAGCGCGCCCGATCCGTCACCGACGGGTCGTATGGGAACTCGGCCTTGAGCACGTCGCCCCCGAGCGGCGTCAGCCGACGGGCGGTCTCGACCACCACCTGGCGACGCGCCTCCCCGACGAGGGCGTGCCCGTCGGGGCCGAACGACAACGGCTCCACGAACAGGGCCAGGTCGTTGGCTCGACAGTCGGCGGCGACGTCCGCGACGAGCCGCTCCTGGTCCGCCGCATTCGGGGCCTCGGGGTGGTAGTAGACGAGCAGCTTGGCTGCCGACGCGCCGAGTCGCTTCGCCTTCGCGACGTCCCAGCCAGGGAGGATCCGGCTGATGCGGGCACCGGGCGGGCCCTCGTAGCCGGTCGCCTCGATCGCCACCAGCAGGCCGTCACGGCCCGACAGCGACCCGTCGGCGATGCACTGCGCGGCACCGATCTCCGGATCGAGCAGCGTGCCGCTGGCGATCGGCGCGAGCGCGCGCACGACCGTCCGCTTGAAATCGACCATCTCGTCGACCGTGGTGCTCGCCGGATCGTCCGGGTGGAGTTCCTTGCGGAGGTTCTGGCGATGATCGAGGGCGAGGACGGCGAACCGTCCGCCGGGCGTCGAGGTCGCATCGAGCCCGCGACGGGTGCCGAGCAGGAGTGCCATAGCGGCGATCGTAGCACCGGACTGTTCGAGTTGCGTGGCGGTTTGCGCGTATCGCGCAGCGTGATGTCGCTGGATGCGCGATCGGCTTGACTTCCTGCCCGGACCGCACGACGATGCGCGCATGGCACGCACAGCCCGCGGCGACCAGCTACTCCGACGGATCGAGACGGACGGCCGGATCTCGGTCGAGACCCTGGCCCAGGAGCTCGGGGTCACGTCGTCGACGATCCGCCGCGACCTGGCCCGCCTCGCCAACGACGGCCGGATCGTTCGCACCTACGGCGGCGCTCAGACCCGCGCCGGCACCGGCGGCTCGCTGGGCGACATCCGATCCGCGGCCAAGCGCAGCATCGCCGCCGCGGCGGCCGCCCGCGTCTGCGACGGGGACACCATCCTCATCTCGAGCGGCACGACCACCCTCGAGCTCGCGCGCCACCTCCTCGATCGGCGACTGACGGTCATCACCAACGCGCTCGACGTCGCATCGGTCCTGATCGACCGGCCCGGGATCGAACTCGTCGTCCTCGGGGGTGTGGTCCGACCGACGATGCACTCCACCCTTGGGCATCTCGCCGAGCTCGCCCTGCGTGAGCTGCGGGCCGACACGCTGTTCATGGGGATCGGCGCCATCGGACCGGACCTGTCGCTGATGAACGACTCGATCCCCGAGATCATGACCGACCGGGCGCTGCGCCAGGCCTCCCGCGATTGCGTGGTCCTCGCTGACGCCACCAAGTTCCGGTCGGTCGCTCCGGCGCTCGTGTTCGGCATCGATCAGGTCACCACGCTGGTCACCGACGCGGGTGTGGCCAGCGACGACGTCGACGCCGTTCGGGCGGCCGGCGTGGAGGTGGTCATCGCCCCATGAGCCCCGCCATCGTCCCCGCCGAGATCGCCCAGGGACCGGACGCCATCCGCGACACCGTCGCCGTAGCCCGGGCCAGCGCCCGTTCCGCCGCCCGGCACCTGCGCGACGCCGGCGTCCGGCGCATCCACGTCATCGGCAACGGGACCTCCTACCACTCGAGCCTCGCGGCGTCGGCGCTGTACGGCCGCCACGCACTCGCCGACGACCCGGTCGTCATCCCGACCACGGCCGGGGCGTTCCGGACCTATCCACCCGACCTGCGGGCGGACGATGCGATCGTGGGGATCTCGGCATCCGGCGAGTTCCGGGACGTGGTCGGCGCGGCCGAGTCGTTCCGTGATCGCGTCCCGTTCGTCGGGATCGTCCATGTCCCTGGCTCGACGTTGACCCGCCTCGCGACCGACCTCGTGCTGTCCGGCGGTGGGCCGAGCACCGTCCCGGTCATGACCAAGACGTTCTCGTCAACGTTGGTCGCAACGGAACTCGTGGTGCTCGAGCTGCTCGGCGAGGAGCGCGCCGAACCGGTCGTCGCGCAGATCCTCGATGCCGCCGATCACGCAGCGGCCGTCATCGCCGCGGCCGACGCCATGGTCGACGAGCTGGCGCAGCGGCTCGAAGGCGCGGAGCACCTGTTCGTGGTCGGCAGCGGGGTGGCCCACGTGGCCGCCCTGGAAGCGGCGCTCAAGCTCAAGGAGATGGCCATCGTCCACGCCGAGGGCACCGAGACCTGGGAGATGGCGTCGGGCGTGTCGACCATCGTCGGGCCCGGCTCGGTAGTCGTGGCGCTGGCCCCGGCGGGCCCCGGCCGGGCGGCCACCGCCGACGTCGTGCGCCACGCGGCGGACTGGGGCGCGACGGTCATCGAGGTCGGCCCCGAGCGGCTGGTTGCCGGGTCCACCCTGTTCCCCTTGCCGGCCGCGGCCCTGGAGGATCACGCGCCGCTGACGAGCGTCCCGCCGATCGCCCTGCTCGCGTACGCCTTGGCGCGTCGACGGGGCCATGACCCCGACCGACCGGACTGGGTCGCCCGCTATCACAGCCAGGGCCTGCGTCACATCGTGGGCGTGTAGGGAGGCATCGGACTGATGCGAATCGTGCTCGTGGGGGCCGGATCCGTCGAATTCACACGCAACCTGCTGGGCGACATCCTGTCGTACCCCGAGCTGGCCGACGCCGAGATCGTGCTCCACGACATCGATGCCGACCGGCTGCGGACGGCCGAGCGGATGGCCGACTACGTGGCGACGGCACTGGGGGCGACGCCGCGCGTGGAGGGACACCTGGACCGTCGCGCCGCGCTGCGTGGGGCGGATCTCGTGGTCGACACCATCCAGGTCGGGGGCGCGGCCGCGACGCAGCTCGACTTCGACATCCCCGCCCGCTACGGCCTGCGCTACACCATCAACGACACCATCAACGTCGGCGGCGTCCTGCGCGGCCTGCGCACGATCCCGGTCGTGCTCGACATCGTGCGCGACATGGAGCAGGTCTGCCCCGACGCCTGGTTCCTCAACTACACGAACCCGATGGCGATCCTCATCCGGGCCGTCGCGGCGCGAAGTTCGATCCCGACGGTCGGCCTGTGCCACAGCGTCTACTGGACGATCCACACGCTGGCGGGCTACCTGGGTGTTCCGCCGAACGAGGTCGATCACGTGACGGCCGGCGTCAATCACCTCGCCTGGGTCCTTCGCCTGGAGCGCGACGGGGTCGACCTCTACCCCGCCCTGCGCAAGTTCATCGAGGCCGGCGGGGCACCCGACGACGACCTGGTCCGGGCCGAGCTGTTCCGGCGATTCGGCCTGTACCCGACCGAGTCGTCCGAGCACCACGCCGAATACAACCCGTGGTTCATCCCCAAGGACGACCTCGTCAGCCGCTACCACATCCCGATCGGCGAATACCTCAGCCGGGTGGCCGCCAACCTCGATGAGTACGCGGCAACCAAGCGGGCGCTGGACGCCGGCGAGCCGTTCGAGATCGAGCGCAGCGGCGAGTACGCCGCGGTGATCGCCCACGCCCGGGCCACCGGCACGTCGGCCCGGATCGTGGGCAACGTGATGAACGACGGCGGCCTCATCCCGAACCTCGCAAGCGACGCCTGCGTGGAGGTCCCGTGCGAGGTCGATGGGCGCGGCGTCCGGCCGATCGCACCCGGTCCGCTGCCCACAGCCTGCGCGGCCTACGTCCATCCCGCAGTCGACACCCAGGCACTCACGGTCCAGGCGGCCCTCGAGGAGGACCGGGACGCCATCTATCACGCGGTGCTCTGCGACCCGCAGGTCCAGGCCCGTCTCACGCTCGAGCAGGCATGGCAAATGACCGACGAGCTCATCGCTGCCGAAGCACGATGGCTCCCGGCGTGGCTGGGTGGCACGGCCTGACGGCCGGCCACGAACCGAGGAGGATCCCATGAGGAACGAGACCCAACCCCGCGGCCGACGCAGGCTCATGGCGTCGATCGCGGCGCTCGCCATCGTCGCGGGCGCGTGCGGAACCAACAACGCGAGCGCTCCACCCGCGAGCAGCGCCCCGTCGGTGGCGCCATCGACCGCGCCCGACGGGAGCCCGGCCGCCTCGGGCTACAGCGGGCCGCCGGCATCGATCCAGTACGCGATCTGGGGCGACCCAGCCGAGATCGACAGCCAGAAGCAACTGGTGGCATCGTTCGAGGCGGCCAACCCGACCATCACCGTCGACGTCACGGTCGCCGACTGGGATTCGTACTGGGAGAAGCTCCTGACCGGGCTCGCCGGCGGGGCCGCTCCGGACGTATTCGCGATGGACGGCCCGCTGTTCCCGGACTACCAGGCGCGCGACGTGCTGTTGGACCTCCAGCCGTATATCGATCGCGAGGGCTACGACACCTCGCAGCTGGTCGACCAGGCAGTCGAGATCCTCAAGGGCCCGGACGGCCACCAGTTCGGCCTGCCGCGCGATCTCAACACGATCGCCCTCTACTACAACAAGAAGATGTTCGACGCCGCCACCATCCCCTACCCCGATGACACGTGGGACTGGGCCAAGCTGGTGTCGGTCGCCAAGCAGCTGACCCTGGACAGCGCCGGCGACGGGACCCCAGATCAGTGGGGCCTGTACACCGAGACGAGCGACATGGAGAACTACTGGCTGTCGCTGGTGTGGCAGAACGGCGGCGATTTCTTCGCAGCCGACGGCAAGACCACCGCGCTCACCACGCCCGAAGCCGCGGGCGGGATCCAGTTCCTCCAGGACCTCATCTACAAGGACAAGGTCCTGGCCGAGCCGGCCATCTTCGCCGAGACCGGTGACGCGTTCGAACAGGGCCTGGCCGCCATGGAGGTCAACGGCTCGTGGCTGGTGCCGACCCATCAGGCCGCCGGCCTCGATTTCGGGATCGCCCCGCTGCCGGCTGGTCCAGCCGGGCGATTCACCTCGGTCAACCCGACCGGTGCGGTCGCCTACAAGGGGACCAAGTCGCCGGACGCGTCGTGGGAGTTCATCAAGTTCCTGGCCAGCCCCGCCGCCCAGGAGCAGCTGATGCAGCTCCGCGCGTCGCTGCCGGTGTCAAAGGAAGTCCTCGCCGGACCATATGGTTCATCGTTCGACGGCGCGAAGGTCTTCGCCGACAGCCTGTCGTACGCCAAGCCCAAGCCGTCGTTCAAGGGGTACGAGGAGTACACCTCGATCCTCCAGGGCGAGCTCGATGAGAACGTCTTCAATGCCCCGAACAAGACTGCTGCCCAGGCGGTCGAATCGGTGGCCGCCAAGTTGAACGGCCTCCTCGGGGGCTGAGTCTCCCACGGTGACGCGCTCGGTCGGTCCTGAGCTGGTCGCGCCGCCGGTCGTCGCAGGGGTCCGCCGCGGGCGTTTCGGTCGCGGCGGACCCAGGCGCCGTGAGGGCTGGTGGGCCCTCCTCTTCCTGGGGCCGTCGCTGGTCGGCCTCCTCGCGCTGTCGGCCGGGCCGATCCTGGCGTCATTCGGCATCGCCCTGACCGACTGGGACCTGCTGTCGCCACCCACGTTCGTGGGTCTCGATAACTTCGCCACCCTCGTCTCCGACGAGCGGTTTCAGATGGCCCTGCGGAACACCGTCTTCTACACGGTCGTGTCGGTACCGATCGGGATGGTGCTCGCGCTCGGGCTGGCCCTGGCGCTCGACCAGCGGATCCGCGGCATCGCCCTGATCCGAACGATGTACTTCCTGCCGCTGGTGACCTCGACCACGGCCATCGCCCTGGTCTGGCTGTGGATCTACAGCCCGCAGGGCGGGCTGCTCAACACGATCATCGGGCTGTTCGGCATCCCGGCCCAGAAATGGGTGAGCGATCCGGTCCTGGCCATGCCGTCGATCATCGCGATGAGCATCTGGCAGGGCCTCGGCTTCAACGTGATCATCTTCCTCGCCGGCCTGCAGGCCATCCCGCAGGAGTATTACGACGCCGCAGCCGTGGACGGCGCCGGACGCTGGGCACGGTTCCGGCAGGTCACCCTGCCACTCCTGACCCCGACCGTGTTCTTCACCGGGATCCTCGCGTTCATCGGGTCGTTCCAGGTGTTCGACCAGGTCTATGTCCTGGCCCGGCCGGGCGATCCGACGAAGGCGACCATCACCCTCGTCTACTACATCTACCAGCGCGGCTTCGAGCAGTTCAAGATGGGCCTCGCCGCGTCCGCGTCGTGGGTCCTGTTCCTGATCGTGGCGGTCCTGACGGTCGTCTACTTCCGCTCGCAGCAGCGCTGGGTCCACTACCAGTGAGTGCGGTGCCGCGCCCGATGAGGCTCCCGACCGCTGCGCACCGGAGCCGGGCCAGACAGGTCCGCCGCTTCATCCTCATCACCCTCCTGATCATCGGCGGCGTGCTGATGATGCTGCCCTTCCTGTGGATGATCCTGACCTCGCTCAAGACCCGGGCTGAGGTGTTCGGTGGAGCGCCGCTGTCGTTGCCCAGCGGCCCGCATTTCGAGAACTACGGAAAGATGTGGAACGCCCTGCCCGAGGTCACCTTCGGGACGTTCTTCCTCAACTCGCTCAAGCTCGCCACGCTCAACACGCTCGGCCAGCTCATCAGCTGTTCGCTGGCGGCCTACGCCTTCGCGGTGCTGTCGTTCCGGTTCAAGGGTCCGCTGTTCGCGCTGATCCTGGCCACGCTGATCATCCCGTACCAGGTCGTCCTCGTCCCCAACTTCATCCTGTATCGCCTGTTGCCCCACCCCACCAGCCAGAGCGGCAACTGGATCGGGACGCAGGAACCGCTGTGGGTCGGGGCGTTCCTGGGCGGGGCGTTCGGGATCTTCCTGTTACGCCAGTTCTTCCTGACCATCCCGCGCGAGCTGGCCGAAGCGGCCCGGGTCGACGGCGCGAATCCGTGGCAGATCTACCGGCACATCTATCTGCCGCTGGCCAAGCCGGCCCTCGCCACGCTGGCGATCTTCACGTTCATGTGGACATGGAACGACCTGCTCGATCCGCTCATCTACCTGCGCGACCTGCCGCAGTACACGACCACGGTCGGGCTGGCGCTGTTCCAGGGCCAGTTCGTCGGCAAGTGGCCGGAGATGATGGCCGGTGCGCTCGTTAGCCTCGCCCCGATGATCATCCTGTTCGTCGCGGCCCAACAGCTATTCGTGCGGGGGATCGCGGTCAGCGGCCTCAAGGGATGAGCCCGCCCGCCGACACGGACCTTCGCCTGGCCGACTATCGGCCGCGCTCCCAGCTGCGGCTCGCGGCGCACGAGGTGCCACTCCCCCGCCATCGAGTGATCGATGCCCACAACCATCTCGGCTCGCCGTTCGGCGGCGACTGGGCGACCCGGTCCGCGGACGAGCTCGCGGCCGTGCTCGACGCGGCCGGGGTCGATGCAGTGGTCGATCTCGATGGGGGCACGGGCGACCAGCTGCGCCGCGAGATCGAGCGCTGGCAGGCGCCGTTGCCCGGTCGCGTCGCGGTGTTCGCCGGGCTGTCGTACGACCGCTGGCCGGACGAACCCGAGTTCGGTGCCGCGGAAGCGGCCCGCCTGCGCGACGGCGTTGCGGCCGGGGCGCGCGGCCTCAAGGTCTGGAAGACCCTCGGTCTGCACGCCCGC
>DAIUES010000023.1:15948-19810 GCA_036844985.1 Candidatus Limnocylindrales bacterium | reverse complement strand
GGTTCAAGACGTGCGGACCTCCGGTTGTTGGACGGCGGCCGATGCTACCACAGGGCCGCGCTCAGCCACCGCGCGGCACGAGCAGCGACCGACCGGTGATGCCCGGCCAGGGCGGCAGACCGGCGAGCTCGAGGAGCGTCGGTGCGACGTCGGCGAGGACACCGTCGACCAGCTGGCGACCCTCGACCGACCGGCCGACCAGCAGGAACGGGACGGGATCGAGCGAGTGCGCCGTCACCGGCCGACCGGCCTCGTCGAGCATGTCGTCGGCATTGCCGTGATCGGCGGTGATGGCCAGGATCGCGCCCGGGCCCGCCGGGTCATCCGTCTCGGTGGCGGTCACGGCCGCGACCACGCGGGCGAGCGCGGCGTCGATCGCAGCGAGGGCGTCGATGGTCGCGTCCCACACGCCCGTGTGGCCGACCATGTCGGCGTTCGCGTAGTTGGCGACGATCAGGTCGTACGCGCCGGATCCGATCGCGGCGACGAGCGCGTCGGTCACGCCCGGCGCGGACATCTCCGGCTGCAGGTCGTACGTGGCGACCTTCGGGCTCGGCACGAGCACGCGCTCCTCGCCCGGCCACGGCGTTTCGACGCCGCCGTTGAAGAAGTACGTGACGTGGGCGTACTTCTCCGTCTCCGCCACATGGAACTGACGCCAGCCCGCCACGCTGACGGCCTCGGCGAGTGACGCCACGGTTTCGGGCGGGAAGGCCACCTCGACGTCGAGGCCCTCCTCATACGCCGTCATCGTCGCCACGAACAGGTCGTGCGGTGCCGGCCGGCCGCTCGGCGACGTTCGATCGAACCCATCGAACTCCGGGCCGTCGGCCAGTGCGTGGACCAGCTGGCGGGCGCGGTCCGCGCGGAAGTTGGCATGGACGATCGGGTCGCCGTCGGCGAGGGGCTGACCACGGTCCCCTGCGCCATCGATGACCGTCGGCGCGATGAACTCGTCGGTCTCGCCGCGGTCGTAGGCCGCCCGGATCGCCTCCTCGGCCGACCTCGCGCGCAGCGGCGATTCGCGGTGGACGATGGCGTCATAGGCCCGCTCGATCCGGTCCCAGCGCCGGTCGCGGTCCATCCCGTAGTAGCGCCCCCCGACGGTGACGATCCTGGCCTCAGGATGGGCCGCCGCGAGGCGGGGCTCGAGGTCGGCCACGAAGCCGAGCGCCGACGACGGCGGCGTGTCCCGACCATCGAGCAGCGCGTGGACCTCGACCCGTGGCACGCCCTGCTGATGGGCCAGCTTCGCGAGGGCCACGAGGTGACGGTCATTGGCATGGACCCCGCCAGGGCCGATGAGGCTCACGATGGACAGCACGCCACGACCCGCCATGGCCCGGGCACAGGCCGCGAGGAGGGCCGGCCGCGTGAAGAACGATCCATCGGCGATCGCCGCGTCGATACGGGGCAGGTCCTGCAGCACCGGCCGGCCCGCTCCGAGGTTGAGGTGGCCGACCTCCGAGTTGCCCATCTGGCCGGCCGGCAGCCCGACGGCCTGCTCCGATGCGCGCAGGACACTGTGTGGCCAGTGGGCGAGCAGACCGCGCCAGGTCGGCATCGGTGCCGCGGCGATGGCATCCCCAGCCGGATCGCGGCCGATGCCGAAGCCATCGAGGATGACCAGCACGATCGGCCGTGGCCGCGGGCCGGGCGCCGGCTTGGCGGGTGGGTCGGTGGATCGATCCGTCGTGCCGGGCACCCCGCTCAGTCCTGGACCAGCCCGCGGGCACGGGCCGTGATGGCTGCCCGGGCAACGATGCCGGCCATCTCGTCTGGTCGGAGCGAGGCACCACCGACGAGCGCTCCGTCGATGCCGGGCTCGGCGAGGAACTCGCCGATGTTCGACGAGGTCACGCTGCCGCCATACAGGATCGGGATGGTCGCGGCACGGGCCTCGAGCCCGAGCACGTCGAGGCTGGCCCGGATCGCGTCGGCCATCGCCGCCGCGTCGACGCCGGTGGCCGTGCGGCCGGTGCCGATCGCCCAGACCGGCTCGTAAGCGACGACCAGGCCACCGTCGGCCAGCGACGCGGCGTCGTGGTCGGCCAGCGCGCCAACGAGCTGTCGCTCGACGACGTCGACCGCACGACCGGCGGACCGTTCCGTCAGCAACTCGCCGACGCACAGGATCGGGCGCAGCCCGCTGTCGAGCGCCCGCGCGAGCTTGCGTCCGATGAGCGCGTCGGTCTCGCCGGCATCGCGGCGCCGCTCGGAGTGGCCGATGATGACCCACGTCGCCAGCCCGTCGAGCATCGGCGCAGCGACCTCGCCGGTATACGGGCCGGCAAGCTCGTGATGGATGTTCTGGGCACCGATGCCGACATCGGCGTCGGTTTCGGCCAGCGCATCGCGGACGGCCGCGAGGGACACGAACGGCGGGCAGATGACCCTGGTCACGCCGGCCTCGCGCGTTCGACCGGCGATCGTGCGAGCCAGCTCGCCCGCGTCGTCCGGGGTCGTGTGCATCTTCCAGTTGGCGGCGACGACGACTTCACGCATGGCTGCGAATCATGCCAGAGCGGGTCGCTCCGAGGGGGGCGGCGGGTTCGGCCTCGGCGAGGCGTTCGATCCGCTCGAGCGCCCGCTGGACGGCTGAGCGGTGGAGGTCGAGCCGCTCGGCGAGCTCGGTGAGCGTCGCCTCGGGTGTCGCCCGACGAGCGTCGGCCACGAGTCGCACGACGTACGGCTGGTCGAGCAGGCGTCCGTCGTCGTCCAGCACCGCGATGGCATCGAGTTGCCGGCCGGCCGCCGCCACCGCCCGCTGGAGGTTGGCCGATTCGGCGTTGAGGACCCGGTTCAGCTCGCCGCGCAGGGCCCGCGAGACCTGGCGGGCCTCGAGTTCGAGCAGGGCTCCGGCGGCGCCGATCCGGCGCAGGAACAAGCCGACGGCCTCGCCGCTCTTCCAGGTCACGACCCCCCGCCCGCGCCGGACGCGCCATGACGCGGGCAGTCCGACATCGTCGAGCCGCGCGGCCAGCATCGGCGCCTCCTCGGGCGAGACGACGAACTCGAGATGCGTCCGGCCGCCGGCCAGGCTCAGCGAGCCACGGGCCAGGAACCGTCCCCGGAGCCACGCGTTGCGGCAATGATCTGCGGCACTCGCCCAATCGAACGGCGGTGAGACCGCCGGGGCGACGCGGTCCGGGCCGGTCGTCCCCTCCCCCGCCCGCCGGAGGCGGACCGCCAGGCGGGCGACCGCGGGTTCGCGCGCGACCAGTGCGGCGCCCAGGCCGGCCGCCTCGGCGAGCCGGTCGCACGGGCGGGCCGGGTCGATGGCGGCCAGCTCGTTGCGCAGTGCCGTGACGAGATCCCGTTCCGAGCGGGTCACCTCAGGCCGTCCGGCCGACGGCCCGGCGGCGGGCCGACGCGTCCGTCTCGAGCGTCCGGATGACCGCCGCGGCCAGACGCGCTGGATCGTGATGGTGGGCGTTGTCGGGGTCGACGACGTCATCGAGCACGAGGCGTGGCGGCGTGGCCATTCCCTCCGGCGGCCAATGCAGGCGCACCGTCTCGCCTTGCCAGTCGATCGGGATGCGGGCATCGAACCGGTTGTTGGCGAGGACGACGTCGATGATGTCCGGCGCAGTGTGGTCGACGAGCGCCCGGATGTGCCGTGGCAGATCGAACCCGGTCGTCTCGCCCGGCTGGGTCGCGACGTTGCAGACATACAGCCGCGGCGCGCTCGTGGCGAGGACCGCTTCGCGGATGCCCGGCACCAGCAGGCTTGGCAGGAGGCTCGTGAACAGGCTGCCCGGGCCGAGCACGATGAGATCGGCCTCGGCGATCGCGATCAGGGCGTCGTCGGACGGGACGACGTCGGCGGGACTGATCCACACGCGCTCGATGTCGGCCGTGC
>DAIUES010000023.1:12319-15938 GCA_036844985.1 Candidatus Limnocylindrales bacterium | reverse complement strand
GACCGTCGAGGGTGGTCCCATCGGCCGTCCGGGCGTGCAGGGTGAGTGGCGTGGCGGTCACCGGCACGACCTGGCCACGGACCGCCAGGATCCGGTTGAGACGGCGCACGCCCTCCTCGAAGTCGCCGCCCTCGATGGCGGTCATCGCCGCGAGCAGCAGGTTGCCGATGGCGTGACCGGCGATGCCCGGTCCCTCGGCCGCCACGGCCGGTGATACGCCATCGGCGACGGGGAACCGATACTGCAGCAGCTCGTTCATGAGCGGCTCGGCATCGGCCAGGGCGGCGATGCAGTTGCGGATGTCGCCGACCGGCGGGATCCCGAGCTCGGTGCGCAGCACGCCCGACGATCCGCCGTCGTCGGCCACGGTGACCACCGCGGTCAGGTTGCTGGTGTGTTCCTTGAGCCCGCGCAGCAGCGTCGACAGCCCGGTTCCCCCGCCGATCGCGACGATCCGCGGTCCCTTGGCCAAAAACCGCTTCTGATAGATGACGTCGACGAGCGGCTGGTCGGCATCCGGGGTGCGCAACGGATCGGTCAGCACGTGCATGACCCGCATCCCGCCGTACGCCACCAGCGCGAACCCGACCAGCGCGACGATCAGACCGCGCAGTGGGTACGGCAGGAACTGGAGCGTGGCGACATCGATGACCGTGCCGAGCGGGCCTCCGGGCTCGAGGTCGCGCGTCGCCTGGCGCAGCATGTGGGCGAACGCGAGGGCAAGGAGGAGAAGGCCGACGAACACGACCACCAGCCACCGTTTGACACCGATCCCAGGGGTCAGCCAGCGGCGCAGCCTCACGACCGGTCGAGCTCCCGGTGGAACACCGCGACCGGACCGATGTCCCGCTCGCGCAGCCAGGTCGCCAAGACCTCCGAGAGGACGATGCTGCGGTGATAGCCGCCCGTGCAGCCGATCGAGATGGTGAGGCGCGTCTTGCCCTCCTCGATGTAGGCCGGGATCGTGAAGTCGAGGAAGTCCTCGACCAGCGCGAGGAAGCGGCTCGTCACCGGCTGGCCGAGCACATAGGCGCGGACTTCCTCGGTCAGGCCCGAGCGCGACCGCAGCTCCGGCACGTAGTACGGGTTCGAGATGAACCGGACGTCGAACACGAGGTCGGATTCGAGCGGCAGCCCGTATTTGTAGCCGAAGCTGATGAGCTGGACCGCGAGCTGATCGGGCCGCGCCGTTGTGGCCAGCTGCGAGAAGAGCCGCTCGCGCAACTGGCGCAGCGACAGGTCGGACGTGTCGACGATGACATCCGCCTCGTTCCGGATCGGGTCGAGCAGTCGACGCTCGAGCGAGATCGAGCTGGCGATGCCGCGCTGGTCGTTGAGCGGATGGCGGTGGCGTGTCTCGCTGAACCGTCTGATGAGCACGTCGTCGCGCGCCTCGAGGAAGACGATCCGCGGGACGATGCCGCGGCCCTCGAGGGCCCCGCGCATCGCCCCGAGCGCGAGCGTCGCGTCGCCCGCCCGGACGTCGACCACGATGGCCACCTGGGCGAACCGCTCGGGCTCGGACGACACCAGCTCCGCCAGCTCGGGCAGGAGCTCGCCGGGCAGGTTGTCGACGACGGTGTAGCCGAGGTCCTCGAACAGCTTGGCCGCCGCCGTCTTGCCGCCGCCCGACAGTCCGGACAGGATCACGACCGCCTGGTCGGCGGTGTCGGGCGCCACGGGTTCCTCCGCGGCCGCGCTCATCGACCCGAGCGCCGGATGACGAACACCGTGATCTCGAACAGCAGGTACATCGTGCCGCCGAGCACGAACGGGCTGACCAGGTCGCCGCCCGGGGTGGCCACGGCCGCGAAGATGGCGATGCCGAGGATCACGTAGCGCCGGGCCGACCGGAGGCGCTCGGACGTGATGATGCCGATCCGCGACAGGCCGAACAGCAGGATCGGGAACTCCATGACGAGCCCGAACGCCAGGAACATCGTGGTCACGAAGTCGAAGTACGGCCCGGCCGCGACATTGGCCACGAGCTTGTCATCGGTGAAGCTCAGCAGGAACTGGACCGCGAACGGCAGCACGAGATAGGCGATGGCGACCCCGAGGGCGAAGAAGAACAACGCCAGGGGCACCCACGGCCGGACGGTCCGCCGCTCATCCGGGGTCAGGCCAGGAGCGATGAACGCCCAGATCTGGTACAGCAGCACCGGCATCGCGAGGATGATGCCGACGACGATCGAGATGCGCAGCTGGATGGCGAACGCATCACCGGGACCGAGTACCTGGGCGACGCCGTTGGGCAGCGGGATCAGCAGGAAGTTGCGGATGTCGCGGGCGAAATAGAAGCCCACCACGGACCCCGCCACGACCGCGATGATCGCCCGGAACAGTCGGTCGCGCAGCTCGCCGAGATGGTCGACGAGGGACATGACCGACCCGTCGGGCGGGGCGGGCGAGGGCGCCGGCGGCTCCGACGGGAGCGACAGGCCGGACGCGGCAGCGTCGCGCAGGGCGTCGGCGTCGGCCATCAGGGACGAGCGGCGCCGGTCCTAGTTGGCGTGCGGCGTCGGCTCGCTCGACGGCGTCGGCGTCGATGCCGCCGGCGGAGCGGCGACCGCCTCGGGCGCGCTCGGGGCGACAGGTGCCGGCGGCGGGCTCGCCGGGATCGGCGACGTGTCGACCTTGACCGAATCGCTCAGGTCCGACGACGCCTTGCGGAACTCGCGGATGCTCTTGCCGAGCGCCGACCCCACGTCCGGGAGCTTGCCCGGGCCGAGGATCAGCAGGGCGATGACGAGGATGATGATCAGTTCGACGGGTCCGGGCATCGGCATGGCGAAAATCCTCTGAAACGGGGTGGACCGCGGCGGCTAGGGTAGCACAGGGAGCCGGGCCGCCCACTCGGCGGCGGCCGTCGCCACGCGCTCGGCGGGATCGCCCGACGCACGCTCGCCGGCCACCGCCGCGATGCCGCGCGACACGTTGACGAGGAGGCCCCCGCCCGGTCGTTCCCCAGCCGGTGCCGTGACGGCCGGACCGTGGGCCAGCACCGGTGCCAGCTCGCCACCTTGGGCACCCACGCCCGGCACCAGGAGGGCCAGCCCGGGCGCGATGGTCCGGATCGCCGCGAGCTCGTCGGGCGCCGTCGCACCGACCACCAGACCGACCGTGCCGCCCGGTCCCCACGTCGCCGCCAGTCGGGCGATACGCGCATGGAGGGGCTCGGCCGGGGCACCGGAGCGGGCATCCGCCTCGAGCCGCAGATCCTGGATGGTCGCGGCACCCGGGTTGGAGGTACGGCACAACACATAGGCGAAGCGGTCGGCACGCTCGAGCAGCGGAGCGATGGCGTCCGGGCCGAGGTACGGGTTGACGGTGACCGCATCGGCACCCAACGCATCGAACAGAGCGACCGCCTGTCGGGCCGCCGTCGAGCCGATGTCACCGCGCTTGCCGTCGGCGACGACCGGAACGTCGTCGGGGATCCGGCCCCGAAGCCGCTCGAGGGCGGCCAGGCCGGCAGCGCCATAGGCCTCGTAGAACGCCAGATTGGGCTTGACCGCGGCCGCGAACGGGAGCGCGGCGTCGAGGACGAGCGTCGCGAACCGCTCGATCCCGACGAGGTCGCGCGGGAAGCCCTCGGGCAGCGCATCGGGATCGGGAT
>DAIUES010000023.1:8266-12309 GCA_036844985.1 Candidatus Limnocylindrales bacterium | reverse complement strand
CATCTCATCCTCGCGGAACATCGTGGCCAGCGGTGCGCGCGCGTCGACGAGTTGAAAGGCGCCGCAGGCTGCCAGCTCGAACGTGCGCGGGTTGACGTAGTCGGGATCGGGATCGAGGCCGAGGCACAGCACCGTCCCGGTCGCGGCGGACCGCGCGGCGAGCCGCTCGAGGAACGTGCCGGTCACCGGCCGCGGATCACGGGGACGGGCTGGCCACGGACGGAGCCGCGGACGACGTTGCCGGGGCCGGTGTGGGGACAGCCGGCAGGAGCGCCGGCGGGATGTACCAGTCCGGCCGTGACGCCGCATCGAGCCCCGACACCTCGGTGAGCGACAGGACCTGGGCGACGGTCCAGGTCGGGGCGCTCCCCTCGAGCCGGGCGAGATGCAAGTCGACCGTCTGGCCGACGATGTGGAGGAACGCGATGGCGTCCCCGGCCGGCGACCAGGCCGGCGCCCACGACGCGTCGTCGTTGGTCACGCGCAGGAGCTCCTGGCCGTTGTTGGCATCGAGGATCACGACGTCCGTGCCGCGCGTCGTCGTACGCGTCGCCGCGACGTATCGCCCGTCGGGCGACATCGATGGCTGCATGTAGCCCGCAGGCGACAGCGCCCGGGCACGCTTGTCCTTCACCGAGTAGCGCATGATCACCGGCGCCCCGCGTGAGCCGTCCCGCCCGTTCTGCGTGTACAGCAGCAGCCGACCGTCGTAGCGCCACTCCGGGTCCTGGTGCCCGAGCACGCCGATCTCGTTCACGCCGGCGCGACGGAGCTTCTTGGTGGCCACATCGAAGAACTGGAGGACGACGTTCGAGTCGTCCGGGTTCGGGGCGTCGGTCACGAGCGCGATGGTCGTGCCGTCGGGCGACAACACCGGCTGACGCATCCAGGACGACCACGACAGCCGGCCCTTGCGGAAGAAGCCGGTGGCCAGTCGCTCGGCCTTGGCGCTGCCGTCAGCCTTGACCAGCATCAGGTCGGGCACATCGATGTCGTAGCGGCCGTTGCGCCCGCGGACCGGCCACAGCCCGCTCTCGAGATGGGAATGGATGTACAGGATCGACTGGCCGTCGGCCGACCATGACGGCATCGAATTGCCACCGTCGTCCGTCAGCTGGGTCGCGCCGGCGTCGGTCTGGACCCAGATGTTGCCGCCCTTGGCGTACACGATCGAGCCGAGGAACGTCGCCTCGTCGGGCACGACCACGACGTTCGAGGGGGCAGCCGTGCGTGCCGGCCCGTCGCCCCCATTGCCGTTCCCGTTGCCACTGCCACCGATCCCGAACGGCAGGTCGCCGTTGAGGAGGTTGAACGTGATGACCGCGACGAGCACCAGCCCGACGACCGACGCGAGCGGGGCGATCAGCGACCCGAGCGGGCCGATGCCGTACGGATCGACGGCGCGGCGCGGCCCGGGTCGAGCGGCCCGGCTCACGTCGCCGCTCCGACAAGACCCTGCTGGCTGGCGGTCAGGACCGCCGCGGCCTCCGGATGCGAACCGCTCGGCGCAGCGTCGCGGATCTCGAGCTGGAGTGACTCGAACCCACCGAACGTGCGGCTCGACAGCCGCTCCACGACGTCGATGCGGTCGCCTTCGTGGACCAGCTGGGCGATGTCGGCCCGCCCGAACGCGATCCCGTCGAGGACGTCGCGCCGGCGCCGGAGCGTCAACGACGTGTGCTCGTCACCGGCCACCCGAACCCGGACTACCTCCAGCCCGAGGACCGCGACGAGCGGCTGTGGGTTGCCCGGTCCGTACGGGGCGAGGCCGGCGAGGTCGCGGTACAGGCCGTAATCGACGTCGAGAGCGGGCAGCGCGAGGTCGATGCGCAGGACCGCCCGGGGATCGGGCGGGACGGCCGCCCCCGCCAGCGCCTCGAACCGCTCGACGAACTCGGACCAGCGCGATGCCGGCAGCTCGAACCCCGCCGCGGCTGCGTGGCCCCCGTGTCGGGTGAACAGGTCGGCGCACGACGCGAGCGCAGCACCGAGGTCGACCGTGCCGTCGCTCCGGCACGAGGCCCGGATGGTGTCACCGATGTCGGCGCCGACGACCGCCGGCCGCGACCGATCCTCCGCCAGCCTGGCAGCGACGAGCCCGACGATGCCGACCGGCCACGGGCCATGCACGATCGAGGCCGGTCGATCCGGCAGGCCGGCGACGACCGCCCGGGCCTCGTCCACGACGGTGGCCATCAGGTCGCGCCGGGCCGAGTTGGCGGCTTCGAGCGCGTCGGCGAGCGCCTCGGCTTCGGTGGCATCCTCGGCCAGCAGCAACCGGGCTGCGGTGACGGCATCACCCATCCGTCCGGCGGCGTTGAGCCGCGGCGCGAGGGCGAACGCGATCGTGTCGAGGTCCACCGCGCTGGGCGCGACCCGGGCCCGACCGAGCAGCGCCGCGATCCCCGGACGCGGGGAGCCGCGCAGCGATTCGAGGCCGATGCGAGCCATGGCCCGGTTCTCGCCGACGATCGGGGCCACGTCGGCGACCGTCCCGATGGTGGCCAGGTCCGCCAGGGCCAGGGCGGCGGCCGGTCCGCCGGGAACGTCCGCCAACAGGAGCTGGGCGACCTTGAAGGCGACGCCGCTGCCGGCCAGCCGAGCGTCCGGGTAGCGCGAATCGGGTCGATGGGGATTGACCACGGCCACCGCCGGAGGCAACTCGGGCGGGACCCGATGGTGGTCGGTGACGATGACGTCGATGCCGCGCGCCCCTGCAGCGGCGATCTCGGCGCCCGAGCTCGTCCCGGTGTCGACGGTGACGATGAGGCTGACCCCGCCGCGTTTGGCGGCGTCGACGGCCGCCAGCGACAGACCGTGCCCCTCGTCGAGGCGACTGGGCACGTACGGTTCGACGTCGACGCCGAACTGGCGCAACGCGAGCACGAGGATGGCCAGCCCGTCGAGTCCGTCGGCGTCGAAGTCGCCGAAGACCATCACCCGCTCGCCCCGTTGGCGGGCCTCGCTGAGGCGATCGAACGCGGCGTCCGCGTCCGGCAGCAGTCGCGGGTCGTGGAGTCCGAGGAGCGGCTCGGCGAACCACGCGGCGAGGTCCGCCGAATCGAGCACCCCGCGTCGCGCCAGGAGACCCGTCATCCGCGCCGCCAGGCCGTGCACCTTCGCCGCCGCGGCCAGGTCGGGGTCGATGAGAAGGGGGTCCGGGAAGCTCCAGCGGAAGCGGGGTTCGAGCACCTCGTCAGGATGCCACGAGGCACTCACCGGTGCCTCTACCGAGCATCCAGCCGACCACGCTCAGGGCGCGGCACGTCGAGCGCGCGGCGCCCGCGAGTCGGCCATCCGCCCGTGCTGGCGGTCCTCGCGCGCCTGCCAGTCGACCACGAGCGGGCTCGCGACGAAGATCGACGAGTAGGTCCCGACGATGATCCCGATGATGAGGGCGAGGATGAAGTCGCTGATGGCGGAACCGCCGAACAGGAACAGGGCCAACAGGGTGATGAGCACGGTCAGGCTGGTCGTGACCGACCGTCCGAACGTCTGCAGGATCGAATGGTTGACGATCTCCTCGAACGGTTCGCCCAAGTGCCGCGCCTTGTTCTCGCGGATCCGGTCGAACACGACGATGGTGTCGTGGACCGAGAACCCGATGATGGTCAGCATCGCCGTCACGAACAGGGCATCGATCTCGACGTGGAAGAACGTGCCGAGGATGGCGAATGCGCCGACGACGACGATCACGTCATGGACCAGCGACGCGAGCGCGCTCACGCCGAACTTGACGTCGCGGAAGCGGTAGGTGATCCAGGCGACGATGCCGAGCGAGCCGACGACGATGAGGATCAACGCCTGGCGCAGCAGATCGGCGCTGACCACCGCGCCGATGGTCGTCAGGCTCCGCTGGGACTCGATCTGGCCGAGCCTGGCCTCGAGCGCGGTGACCATCTCGCCGAGCTTGCCGGTCGTCGGCAGCTCCGTGTTGCCGACCGGGGCCGACGACGGCGACGCTGACGGACCGGGCGATCCGGATGCGCCCGCCGATGCCGCGGCGGACGGCGAAGGGCTCGGCGAGGGGACGGCGCTGGGCG
>DAIUES010000023.1:0-8166 GCA_036844985.1 Candidatus Limnocylindrales bacterium | reverse complement strand
CTGAACATCGAGACGAGCACGCCGATGATCAGCACGAGGGCGAAGCCCCGGATCGTCGACGACCCGAACGAGTACAGGATGGTGGCCGTGATGAGGCTCGACACGTTCGAGTCGAGGATCGAGTTCCAGGCACGGTTGAAGCCTGCCTCGACGGCGGCCGGCAGCGACTTGCCGATGCGCAACTCTTCCTTCATTCGTTCGAAGATGAGGATGTTGGCATCGACCGCCATGCCGATCGACAGCACGAACCCGGCGATGCCGGCGAGGGTCAGGGTGACCGGCACGAGCCGGAAGATGGCGTAGACGACGAGTGTGTAGTAGATCAGGGCGAACCCGGCCACGACCCCCGGCAAGCGGTAATACAGCAGCATGAACAGGATGACGAGGGCGATGCCGATGGCACCGGCGAGCAGGCTCTGGTTGAGGAACTGCTCCCCGAGCGTGGCCGAGATCTGCTCGCTCGAGAGCTCCTGGATCGGGAATGGCAGCGAGCCGAACTTGAGGACCGTGACGATCTCGTTGGCCTCCTTGACCGGGAAGCCGCCGATCGAGCCCGCCGTGATCTGGACCTGGCCGTTGGGGATCGAACTGTTGATGGACGGCGCCGTGATGACCGCCCCGTCCAGCGTGACCGCGAAGAACTTGCCGATGTTCTCGGCCGTGTGCTTGGCGAACAGCTGCGCGCCCGAGTTCGGTCCGTCGTTCTTGAGGACGAAGTCGACCGACAGGCCCCCGTTGGGGTCGCGCCCGACCGTCGCGGACTGGATCTGGTCGCCCCCGAACAACGGCGGGAACTGGGTAAGGTCGAGGACCTGACCCTTGGTCGCCGTCGTCGTGCCGAGCGGCACGAACTCCAGCTGGCCGGTCTGGCCGACGAGGCGACGTACCGAGTCGACGTCGGAGATGCCAGGCAGCTCGAGCACGACGCGGTCGGAACCCTGGACCACGACCACCGGCTCGGACACGCCGGTCGTGTTCACGCGGCGCTCGATGATGTCCTTGATGACGCCCATCGCCTCGGATGTCGGCTGGATGCCGTCCTTGGGCTGGGCCTGGTATTCGACCCGCAGGCCGCCCTCGAGATCGAGCCCGAGCTTCGTCTCGACCAGCCGCCACGACCCATCGGTCGCGGTCGTGTCCGGGAGTCGAAGGTTGGGGAAGAAGTCGATGACGAGGGCGAGGACGCCGATCAGGACGATGAGGAAGGGGCCGGCTCTACGCATACCGGCGGGATGGTACACGGAACGGCTCCCAGCCGTGCCTTGTCGGCGGGGCGGCGTTCGGGGTCGGGGCGGGGATCGTGCCGGGCGCGGGCGCCCGAGCGCGTTGCACCAAACGGCACAACGGACGAACGAACCGGGACGTCAGGCCCCGAATGTCAGGCTCAGCTTCCGAATGGCCCTCGGCATGCAACGAACGACGGATGACGGGGCGCTCACCGACAGTCGATCGCTGGTTCGCCCGCTGCGTGCAACGAAGGCGGACAGTCGGTCGGGGTCCGGCGGACCAGGCAGGTCGCGACGCGGGATCGGCGGCGCGGTCACGGGTCGGCGGCACGGCGCGGCGCGGGACCAGGGCGACGCCGAAGGCGACGAAGCGGGACTATGCCTCCAGCGTTGCCTTGATCCGCTCGGCCAGCGAGCGACCGATTCCCGGCACCGCGGCGATCTGCTCGACCGGAGCCTCGCGCACGCGCTTGATCGACCCGAACACCTTCAGCAACTCGCGCTTGCGCTTGGGACCGACGCCGGGCAGATCGTCGAAGGCCGACCGGACCGTTCGTCGATCGCGCAGCGTTCGGTGATACGTGATCGCGAAGCGATGGGCCTCGTCACGCAGGCGCTGGACGAGATACAGCGCCGACGAGGTCGGTGGCAGGACCACCGGATCGGGACGGCCGGGCAGGAACAGCTCCTCGCGTTCCTTGGCGAGGCCTGCCAGCGGCAGGTCGTGGAGCCCGAGCTCGTCGAGGACGGCCTTCGCGGCCGACACCTGGCCCCGGCCACCATCGACGATGACGAGGTCGGGCATGGCCCAGCGGCGCTCCTCCTCGCTCCCCTCCTCGCCGGCCTTGGTGGCACGGAACCGGCGCCGCAGCACCTCCTGGTGACTGGCGAAGTCGTTCGGGCCCTGGACCGTTCGGATGCGGAACCGACGGTACTCGCCAGTCCGGGGCTTGCCGTCCTCGAAGACGACCATCGAGCCGACCGATTCGCTGCCCTGGAAGTTCGAGATGTCGTAGCACTCGATCCGGAACGGCGGTCCCGGCAGGTCGAGCGCGGCGGCCAGCTCTTCGAGGGCGGCCAGGGTCTTGCCCTGATCGGCCAGCCAGCGTGCCTGCTCACGGGCGAGCGTATCGGCCGCGTTGCGAGCGGCCAGGCCCATCAGCGCGCGCTTCTCCCCGCGGCGCGGGACCCGCAGCACGACGGGACCACCGCGCTTGTCGGCAAGGAACTGCTCGAGGTCGGCCATCCCCTCCCCGACCCCGGCGGGCATGTACACCTCGCGCGGGATGGAGGTCGCCCGGGCGTAGTACTGCTCGAGGAAGCTCGCCAGCACCTCATCGTCGGAGGCTTCGCGCGCCGCGTCGAGGAGGTACACGTCCCGTCCGATCATCTGCCCGTTGCGGATGACGAACAGGGTCACCGCGGCCTGGTTGTCCTGGCGAGCCATCCCGACCAGGTCGAGCTCGGTCCGGGCGAAGGCCGCCATCTTCTGGCTTTCCATCGTGCGGTCGATGGCCCGGATCTTGTCGCGGTGCTGCGCCGCGCGTTCGTAATCCTGGCGTTCGGAGGCCGCGCTCATCTCGCGTCGGAGCGCCTTGACCAGCGTCTCCTGGCGACCTTCGAGGAAGAGCTCCACCTGTTCGATGTCGGCGCGGTAGTCGGCTCGGGAGATCGCCTCGATGCAGGGGCCCTGGCAACGCTTGATGTGATACAGGAGGCATGGCCGCTGGAGGGCGCGCTCGCCCTCACGGATATCGATGGTGCACGTCCGGAACGGGAACAGCCGGCGCACGAGGTTCATCGACTCGTCGACGCTCGACGCGGAGGCGTACGGACCGAAGTAGCGACTGCCGTCGTTGACCAGCTTGCGTGTCCGCTCGACCCGCGGGAAGTCGTCGGCCAGGGTGACCTTGATGTACGGGTAGCTCTTGTCGTCCTTGAGGCGGACGTTGAACCGCGGCTTGAACCGCTTGATGAGGTTCGCTTCGAGCAGCAGGGCCTCGCTGACGCTGTCCACCTCGGTGACCTCGACGTCCGCGACCCGGTCGATGACGCTGCGGATGCGGTGGATCTCGCCGATCGGCGCCTGCTTCTGCCAGTAGCTGCGGACCCGGTTGCGCAGGCTCTGTGCCTTGCCGACGTACAGGACGTCGCCCCGACTGTCCTTCATCAGGTACACGCCGGGGCGATCGGGCAGACGCTTGAGGGTCGCTTCGAGCTCGGGGGTCACCCCCCGATGCTAGGGCAAGTCGCGCGGGACCGCGCCTAGCGTCGGGAGGTGGAGGCCTTGCTGACCGTCATCGATCCACGCAGTTCGAGCGTGAAAGACCCGGCCACCAGGCCGTCGATCGTGGCACTGACGGAGTAGCACGCGCCGGCGAGGGGTGCGGTATCGATGGCCGCATTCCAGCGACCGCCGGAATAGGCGAGGCCGACGGATCTGGTATCGCCGCCGCCGCAATCGACGATCGACAACCTGGCATCGCCGGTGCGCAGCTCGGTGCCGTCGACCGACAACAGGACCTTGACCGGCACGCTGCGGCCGCGGTTGGCGACGAGCGTGCCGCTCGATCCGACCGGCTCGAGCCAGGTCGCAGCGGCCGCGTGCGGCGCGCTGTAGGTCACGGTCACGTTGAACGTGTCCGTCGACCGATTCCCCGAGTCATCGGTGGCGGCACAGGTGATGGTGGTCGTGCCGACGGCGACATGGCTGCCGCTGGCCGGAACGCAATCGACCGTCGGCTGGGGATCGACGACGTCGCTGGCGCCCGGGACGGCGTACGTGACGATCGTCCCGCTCGGGTCGAGGGCCGTCAGGGTCCGGTCGGCCGGCATGGCGCCGATCACCGGAGGCGTGGTGTCCACGACGGTGACGTCGAACGAGCCGCTGTCCGAGCGGCCACCGGTGTCGGTCACGGAGCAGGCAACGGTGGTGGTCCCGAGCGGCAGGACGCTCCCCGCCGCGGGCGTGCACGACGGCACCGGGTCCGGCGAATCCTCTGGATCGGTCGCGCTGACGCCCGACCAGTCGGCGGTCCAGCCGCCGGTCGTGTCGCCCTCGACGGTGACGGACGAGGGGAGGAGGAGTGTCGGAGCGACGTTGCCGCGGACGTCGAGGGTGAAGTCGACGGTCGTCGGGGTACGGCTGAGGGCCTGGTCGTCGTTCGTGCCGGCGGGAGACAGGGCGCGGTCCCACGAGACCGTGTAGGCATACCCGGTGCCGGGAACACTCGGCGCCGTAAGCGTGACGCGGCTCCACGAGCCGTTGTCCGTCGAGGGCGCGGGCGTGGCGCAGCCCTCGTCGTCGACTGCCCAGTCGCCCTCGATCGGATCGAGCGTCGCCGCGCCGACCGACACGATCTCGCCGTCGCCGGGCTGACTGCCACCGCCGTACGACAGGAGGATCGACTGGCCGGGGTCGACATGGCTCAGTCCGGCACACGTCAACACGAAGCGGACATCGACGATGACCTCCGCGCCCGGGTCGACGGTGCCGAGATGGACGGTCCCATCGACCTGGCTGGTGAGGGCGTCACCGTCGGCAGCGACACCGTCGGCGGCCGCGATCCCGGCCGACAGAAGGAGCGCCACCATCGACAGGGCGGCGGCGCGATGGAGCGATCGGTGGCGCATGGCAGATGGTCTCCGAGCTGCCCGGTCCGATCGACGCGCCGCCGGACGGGGGCATGCCGGAATCGTGGGCATGCGCGAACGGCTCCGCCCATAGTCACTTGGGGCCGTTCGGTGCGCCGTTGCGCCCCCCGTCGGTACCGGTTCGGTGCCCGGAATCACCGAAACCCGGGCGGGGCCCGGGTTTCGGTCGTGGGTGCGCCGCGGCTTCGGGTGGCTACGGCCCGTTGATGATCCGTCCGTCGACGGTCGGGGCGACCGGCGAATGGGCGGTCACGTACTCGATGGCTACATCGAGCAACGCATCGCCCGGCTGGAGCACGTCGGTGCCGCCGGTGAACGCGGTGTAGCCGTCGCCGCCCGTGAACATGAAGTCGTTGGTCACGAACCGGACGGTGTCGGTCGGACCGACCGGTGTGGCCGGACCAGCCGGACCATCCGGCGTCTTCCAGATCCCGTCCACGACCGGCGTCGTGCCGGCGCAGTGATACGTCACCTTGAGTCCGGAAACCTGTGGGAACCGGCCCGTCCCGCCGGCGAACGCGGGATCGCACGACGGGGTGAAGCCATTGAGGAAGGCCGTCGTCAGCTCGGCGCCGGTCAGGGTCTCGATGACCGTCCGGTTGCCGAATGGCAGCACGGCGAACATCTCGCCCCAGGTGATCTCGCCGGGTTGCTCCCCTGCGCTCGGGGGTGTCGACACGATGTCGGCGCGCAACCCACCCGAGTTGGTGTAGGCAGCCTCGACGCCGGGGTACTTGGCACGCATCGCATCGGCCACGAGGTTGCCCATCGCCGACTCGAACAGCCGGCTCGGGGCGCGCAGGATGTCGACGCTCTGGGTCCCGATGACCTGATTGCGCAGGACGGCCGTCTCGGCGTTGGCCGCATCGACGATCGCCTTCACGTCGGCCCGCTGGGGGACGCCGATCGACTTGGCGACGCGGGTCGCGCCACCGGCCCACTGGACGTCGCCGCCCTGGACCATCAACTGGAGGACGGAATAGCTGGTGCCGGCATTGATGCCTTCGGTGACGAGGATCTTGCCGACCATGAGGTTCGAGATCCGATGGGTGTGGCCGACGATCATCGCGTCGACGGTCGTCGACTGGAGGTCGTTGGCGATATCGAGGATCGGCCCGGTCCATTCCGCACCCGGCGTGTTGCCGATGGGGTTGGTCCCGGTGTTCGTCCCCTGGTGGATGACGACGACCTGGACCCGCACACCGAGCTTGCGAAGTCGCTCCGACTCCGCCTTGATCCGGGCTGCCTCGGGCAGGAACGTCAGGCCGGCGGTGGCGCCGGCCGACACCAGTTCGGGGGTGTTCTTGAGTTCGGCACCGATGACGCCGACCTTGACCCCCCGGATGGTGAAGACGGCGGACGGCCGGACCCACGATGGGGCCTTGCCCGTCGCACTGTCGACGATGTTGGTCGCGAGGAACGGGAAGTTGGCTCGCGCCTGGTGCATCAGCAGGCGGTCGACGCCGTAGTCGAACTCATGGTTGCCGTAGGAGGTGGCATCCAGCCCCCAGGCGTTCTCGGCATCGATGGTCGGGACGTCCTGGAGCAGGGCCGAGTTCGGCGGCGAGGCACCGACGTTGTCGCCGGCCGCGAGCAGCAGGCCCGGACCGGGCAACCCCTGGAACTCCTGGTCGAACATCGTCGCCAGCGCCGCAGCGCCGCCGACGGACGTGTTCACGCCGTCGTAGGCAAGGGTCGACGCCTCGAGTTGTCCGTGGAAGTCGGTGAGCCCGACGATCGACAGGGCCTTGACACTGTTGGCGCCCTTGATGGCCTTGAGCAGGACCCGGCCCTGGCTGTGCTGCGGCTCCGGTACGCGCAGCAGGTACGCGAGGGTCGGAGCGAGGTCGATGGAGCGGGCGTTGATGGTGTCGTGGGCGATGCCCTGGCCGCCCGCCAGGAAGGTGGCCCGCATGTTGATGTTGGCCGACAGGTTCTGCACGTCGGGCACGTAGCCGTGCTGGCCGAAGAAATGTGACGGCGCGACGAGCGTACCGGGCGTCTCGGCGTCGAACTGGTAGGGCGGATAGGAGAACACCACCAGGTCACCCGTTCGTGTCGGGTGAGCCATGTCGGCGGTCGAGTTGGGACCGTTGGGGATGTAGCGCGCCTCGGCCTTGGTGAAGGCCCGATCGATGACCTTCCAGTCCTCGGGGTTCCCGTCGTGGGTCCAGTCGTTGGGGTCGGTCAGTCCGAGATAGGTAGCCTTGATCTGCTGGATCAGGGCTGGGGCGTCGGCCGCCAGCACGCGTGGATCCGGGATGAAGGCCGGGTTCGGGGTCTTGCCATCGGCCAGGAACGGACTCCTGGCGTTGGCCGGTCGCGTATCCGGGTCACGGCCTTCGAGGTTGAGGTAGATCTGGACAGTGCCGCCGGCCCAGCAGGCCTTCGCCTTGCCGATGGTCTCGGTCAGTGCCGTGCGGCAGTTGGACGTCTGCGGCGTGGACAGCAGACCCATGTCGACGAGTGGCTTGCTGGCATCGATCGCCAGGAACTGCGGGGCGAAGCCGTGATCCGACCCGACGATCGTGGTCGGGTCCTTGCCCATGAGCTTGCGCGCCAGGGTCAGCGCTCGGTCGGCGCCCTTGTAGGCATCCTTGACGAACGTCGTGCGCTGCCTGACCCGGCCGTCCATGACCCCGTCGAGGTCGACGTCGTCATAGGCCGGATTGGCCTCGCCGTTCGGCAGCCTCGGTGAGATCAGGCCGAGGAACTGGTGCTGGAACTCGTCGGTCGTCGGGTACCCGGCCAACAGCAGATCGGGCTTGTAGGTCTTGACGACGTACTCGAGCATCGGCAGGTGGCCGGTCGCCCAGTACAGGCCCTGCTGGACATAGGTCTCCTCGCTCGTCACGCCCGCCTCGAGGATGGCGAAGTCGGCCGCGGTCGAGGTCGGGAACTTCTGGGCGAGGAACTCATCGAAGTCGGTGATGCCCGAAGCGCCGGGGAATCCGGGCCACGATGCGTTCGCGCGCGAGACGGAGGTGTGGAACAGGCGGACGCGGGACAGGTCGGCGGTCAGCTCCTCGACCTTGACGAGGAAGCCGGCCGTCTTGCCTTCGAGCGTGCCGCCGACGATCTTGACCTTGACGTCGGCCCAGCCGCCCTTGGCCAGATCGCCGACCTTGTCGGCGCCCGACTTGGTCGGCGAGAACAGGACGCGGTCGTAATCGACCGCGCCGTTGTCGGTGCTGTCATAGAGGTAGGCGTTGAGGCCGTACTTGTCCGTGCCGAAGTCGATGACGCGCATGCGCATCTCCATCGCCGGGCTGTAGGAAGCGGGCAC
>DAIUES010000022.1:0-20106 GCA_036844985.1 Candidatus Limnocylindrales bacterium | reverse complement strand
CTTCATGAAGTCGACGCCGTAGTCGACGCCCTCGAGGTCGGCGCCGGGGATGTCGAGGGCGACCGCGTCCATGGCGCCGGCCGTGATGGCGACCGCGTCGAACTCGGACTGCAACTGCTCGAACGTGATGTCGACGCCGATCGTGGTGTCGTACACGAAGGTCACGCCGAGCCGCTCGACGAGCCGGGTGTCCATCTCGATCGCCTCGCGCGGCAGGCGGAAGGCCGGAACCCCGATGAGCATCGTCCCGCCGGCGTACGGCAGGCTGTCGTAGACGGTGCAGCGGTAGCCCTTCGTCGCGAGTTCCCGGGCGACGGCCAGGCCGGCCGGCCCGGCGCCGACGATCGCCACCCGCTCGGCCCGGGGCGTGATGTGGGGCATGACGTCCGGGATGCCCGACGCCTCGTGCCACTCGACGAGGAACCGCTTCATCGCCCGGATGGCGAGCGGCCGATCGATGTCGCCGCGGCGGCACGCCCGTTCGCACGGGGCGGAGCACACGTACGAGCACATCGCCGCGACCGGGTTGGGCTCCCGCGACAGGATGTAGCCCTCCTCGAACCGCCCCTCGGCGGCGAGGTTCAGGTAGCCGCGGCAGTTCGTCCCGACCGGACACGCTTCCTGGCACTCGATGTTGCACTGCAACCAGGAGGCGTCGACGGGCTGGACGAGGAATTCCTGGGCGGGGTCGATGGCCAAGCGGGACGTGCCTTTCCCTGGTATCGGGGCTCGGGCGCAGACGAAAGACCGGCGTGTCGCCGAGGCAGGGAATCTACCATCCGCCTCGCTCGGCCTGCAAAGCGCAACGGGTACCGCCGCCCTGGTCGGCGCCCCGCCCCGGTGCCCTGCGGTGCGGTCGCTGCCGGTTGACGCCCGGGTGGGTCGCAGCTACCCTCCAGCCGAGGGGGGACGCAGGCGCGCTCGGTGAGGAGCGCTACCCGATGGAGTTGCGGACAGCGTGACGGCCGGCGAGTTCGCCTTCCTGGCGATGGGGCTGATCCTGGGCATCGCCGCCGGGGCGGCGCTCATCGAGGTCCTCCGCTCCCGTCCCGGATCGTCGCGTGAGGTCCGGGTGACGGTCGCGACCGATGCGGTCCCACGGCGGCGCGCCGCCACCCTGGCCGATGACGCTTTCCTCGACCCGGCCGCGACGAGCGGACCGGCACGCGGTGGGCCGGCGGATCGTCGGCAGGAGGCTGGCGACCCCGGCGATCTCGGGCCCGGCGGTCGAACGCCTGTTCGGGAGCCCCGTCCCGGCACGATCGCCGAACCGGCATTCCCGTTGGCCGACCCCGGTCGGGCGCCTGGTCAGGCGGTGCCTGTCACGGGCGGGAACGACCCGATGCTCGCCGCGTTCCGGGCCAGCGCGGCCGCCAGCGCCACCGCCGCGATGCGTCAGCCGGCCGGAGTCGCTGCCGCCGCGCCGGCGACCACGTCGCCGCGCCGGGTCACGACGGTCGGCGATCGAACCGAGCGAGCGGTTGCCACCGCCCACGATCGGACGTCCACGACGACGCCGGTCGCGGGCGCCATCGAACCGGGCGGCGAGCGCCAGCCCGATCGGCGTGGTGGCGCTTGGGGCGGACACGACGCTCCCCGAGCGGGTGACGGCCGAGCCACGACGGCCGCGGCCGATGCCGCAACCCCGGTCGCCGCCACGCCCGCCGGCGCTCCGGCCAGCACACCGGAGACGGACCTGACCGGTCCCTGCGCCGAGGCACGCCACATCGCCGACGAACGCTGCGAGGTCGCGACCCGGGCACGCGATCAGGCCGCCCTGGCGGAAGAGGCCCACCGCGCGGCACAGCGGGCGTACGACGAGCACGAGACCACCGCCGCCGAAGCCGCCGACCAGGCCGATGCGCGCGCCGTGCGCCGGGCGAAGGACGATGCCCAGGCACGGTTCCGGGCGGGACGGGCCGCGGCGCAAACGACCGACGAGGTCGAGGCGGCGGCACGGGCGTGGCTGCTCGACATCAACGCCATCAACAACGAGGCCCGCGAGGCCGCCGCCATCCTCGCTCGCGAGCGGGTGGCGGCGCAGACCGTGGCGCTGCGCCTCGAGCGGACGGCGCTCGAGGCCGACGCCGCTCGCATCGCGGCGGAGACGGCCGAAGCCGCCTGCACTGCCGCCCGGCAGGCCGTTGCCGACTGCCAGGAGCGCGAGTCTGGCGGCGTGACCGGGAGCTACCCGGTGCAGCCGTCAAGCGCCGGCGACGAACCGGACGAGACCGATGACCCGTCGGCCGGCGCGCTCCGCTCGGGCGGGTCGCTGCGCGTCTTTCGGCTGCTCCAGGGTGACCGACGCGCAATGCTCGAGATGACCACGGCCCTCGGTGGCGACAACGAAGCCGAGCGACGGCGCTGGCAGACGGCGATCTCCGACCTGGTCGACGCGATCCTGGCTGACGCGCTCACGGCGTCGGCGCTCGACTTCCCGCACGAGCACCCGTTCTGGGGACCGTTCAACCGCGTCCAGGGCCGGGAGATCGCGGAGGCCCTGTCGTCGCTCGGATACCGGTTCGATGGGCGCGGCGGCTGGGTCGACGACCGGATCCCGTCGCAGCGCGACCTGTCGCTGGCACTCGGCTACGCCGGCATCGACCCGATGCGGATGCGCCAGTGGCCGACCGAGTCGGACATGGCCGACCTGTTCGCCGAGGTCCAGGTCTCGGCAGCGGAGCATCTGGCGGGCAACGCAGGTGACCTGACGCTCGGAGAGCTGGTGACCATGCTGGGGAGACGCGCCGACGGCCTGGCCGAGGTCTGGAACGCCTGGGGCCACATCCGGCCGTTGCTCCTCGAGGAGACCTGACCAAGGCGCCGCTCAGGCGGGGCCCTCGTCCTCGTCGTCCTCGATCACGATCACCCGCAGCGACTCGGCGGCGGCCAGACCAGCGGTGGCTCCCTCCTCGGCGGCCCAGGCCCGGATCCGGTCGGCCAGCGCGTCGAGCTCGTGGATCTGGCTGCGGTGCTCACCGAGGGCGGCCAGCTTGCGGTCGAGCGTCGGGGCGATATCGATCCACGCGTTGGGCCGGTTGGACCAGAACAGGTAGAGCCGGCGAACCTTGTGGGCCGCCAGCCCTGCCTTGGCCAGCCCGGGAAACGCCATCGGGTTGCGCGCCGCGGGATAGACCGCGTCCACCGCGGCCATGCCGGCCGCGCGGTGATCGGTGTGATTCACCCCGCCGTCGCTGTGGAAGACGGTCTCGGGGTCGGTCGCCAGGACCGCGTCCGGACGGAATGCCCGGATCTCCCGCACGAGCAGCTCGCGCAGCGCGAGGTCGTTGGCCAGGGCGCCGTCGGGCTGGTGGAGGAAGGTCACGCCGGCATAGCCGACGAAGGCCGCAGCGGCGCGCTGCTCGCGCTCACGAAGGGCGGCCAGCTCGAGCGGATCGGCAGCGGGGTCCTCGCCGCCCTGGTCGCCCGAGGTGCAGCACACGAGCCAGCCGACGGAGCCCTCGTCGATCCAGCGCGCGACGGTCCCGGCCGGGCCGAACTCGGCGTCGTCGGGATGCGCCGCGATGACCATGAACCGGGCCGGTCGCCAGGCATGCCCGGCCTGCTCGGCAGCGGTGGCGTCGTCGGGCGATCCGGTCATCGCGGGTTGCGTGGGGTGGACGGGCCTGCACGACGACCTTGCGACACACCTTGCATGCGCGTAGGCTTCCGGCCGAGGCTTCGCTCGTCTCCCCCCACGAGCGAAGCCTCGTTCGCGCTCCGAGGGGAGGTCGTCATGCGGCGGGCGACTGGAGTTCGTCGAGGGCGGCCAGCACGTCGGCCGCGTGGCCCTCCGGCTTGACCTTCGGCCAGACCCGCGCGATCCGCCCCGCGGGATCGACGATGAACGTCGTGCGGGCGGTGCCCATGTACGTCTTGCCGTAGTTCTGCTTCTCGACCCATGTCCCGTACGCCTCGGCCACCTCGTGTTCCTCGTCGGCGAGCAGGAGGAACGGGAGGCCGAACTTCTCGCGGAAGGCGCGCTTGCTGGCCGCACCCTGCGGGCTGATGCCCCACACATCGGCACCGCGCTCGGTGATGGTCTCGTTGGCGTCGCGGAACTCGCACGCCTCGACCGTGCAGCCGGGGGTGTCGTCCTTGGGGTAGAAGTACAGCACGGTCCAGCGTCCGCGCTGGTCGGAGAGGCTGTGGATGGCGCCCGTCTCGTCGGGCAGGGCGACCGCAGGAGCCGGGTCGCCGACGGTCGGCATGGTCATGCCGTGAGCGTAGCAGGGGTCTCCACGACCAGCAGTCGACCGGACCGGATCGTGACCGCGGCAGTGACCGCGTCGGTGCGCACGTTCGACAGGCCGCGGGTCCGGCCGACGCGCAGCGACTCCTCGTCGAGCGGGTAGGCCAGCCCCCTGGTCGTGACGCCATGCACGTCGTCGCCGACCGGCAGCAGCGACACGCCGCCGCCGACCGGCCCCTCGAGCACGAGCGTCACCGGGGCGTCGTCGAGCGTCGGCGCCTGGACGTAACGGACTCGGGCGTCAGCGGCAACGAGCCGGACATCGAGCCGGCGGAGCTCCGGCATCGCGAGCAAGCCGAGGTTCGCCAGCGCATGGTCGAGCCGGGGCCCACCGAGGGCACCGAGGACCGTGACGGCCGTCGGCCCCAGGCGGAGGCCCGCCAGGATCGCCAGCTCCGTGTCTGACTCATCCTTGTCTGGGCGGGCTCGTTCGATCGGGATCCCGCTCGCCGTGAGGGCAGCCAGGGCCGCTTCATCGATCGAGTCGCCGTCGCCGACCCAGCGATCGAGGCGCAGGCTGAGCGGTCGGGCGTGGCGCGCACCACCGTCGGCCGCGATGACGACCGGGTCGCTCGACAGCCAGCCCGGCCAGGCGTCGTCGAGCGCGGCGCGCGTTCCGACATCGCCGTCGGCGAGGATGATGACCTGCATGCGCGGATGCTACGGCTCGGCGCGTGGGGCCGATGCTAGACTCGGCCCGTGCCGAAGCCCACCGACCATCCAGCCGTTCGGCGCGTGCTCGCCGCAGCCGAGCGCAAGGGCGTCGACATCGAGGTCGTCGCCTTCGACGAATCGACCCACACAGCGGCCGAAGCGGCGGCGGCGGTCGGTGCCGAACTCGGCCAGATCGTGAAGTCGCTCGTGTTCGTGACACCGACCGACGGCGGCCTGACGCCGATCGTGTGCCTGGTGTCCGGCCCGAACCGCGTGGACCTCGCCCGACTCGCAGCCGTGACCGGCGAGGCTGACATCCGACGCGCCACGGCGCGCGAGGCGAACGACCTCACCGGCTTCGTCATCGGCGGCATCCCGCCGTTCGGCTTCGAGGGGCAGGTGCGCGTGATCATGGATCCCGATCTCGGTCGTTATCCGTCCGTGTGGGCCGCGGCCGGCCTGCCGACCGTGGTCTTCGAGGTCCCGCCGGCCACCCTCCGGACGCTGGCCAACGCGATGGTGGCGCCGATCACGGAGGACCGTCGAGCCGCCGATGTCGAGGCCGCCGAGCGCGAAGCCACCGCGGCCGACGAAGCCGCCGGTCGGCTCGCGTCGACGGAGGCATGACCGCCCGCGGGTCGATGGTCGCCGAGCCGAAGAACGCGACGATCAGCTACCCCGGCGGGCTGCGCGCCCGCTGGCGATGGGGCGGCAGTGGCCAGGCGGACGCGGTGTTCGCCCTCAGCGAGGCCGGTGGCGCGCTGGTCGACCTGGGGCCGCGCGTCAGCCCGGACCCCGATGCGTTGTGTCGCGCCGAGCTGCGCCTCGAAGGCCCACGTGGCGCCTGGACGGCACGCCTCGCATCGACCATCTACGACGAACCCGAGGCGCGCTACTGGGACACCGAGAACCTGCTCGTCGTCAGCTACGGCTTCCACACGTTCGGGCTCGACGCCGAAAGCGGCGAGGTCCGCTGGGAGCATCGATCGGCGACACCGATCATCGCGTTGCTGGGATCGCCCCGGCTCGCTCATGTGCTCGTCCAGGCCGAGATCGAGACGTTCGCGCTCGAACCGGACGGCACCGTCGCCTGGCGTCTCGCCCACAGCGACGTGGTCACGGCGGCCGAGCTGGTCGGTGGCCGCCTCGTGCTGACCGGGTTCGACGGCCAGCTCAACGTGCTCGATCCATCAACCGGTCGGGCTGCCGGCTGACATCCGGGTGCTACGGTGGACGGACGGTGGATAACTCGGGCCGATCGCCGCGGGTTGGTGGATAGCACCCGTTGACTGGCCGCTCGCCGCGGCCCTACCGTAGACATCAGCCCGGAGGGGCCGAACGATACTAACGGCGGCGATCGCATCAACGCCCACGTGTCGTGGAGGTTCCTTCGGGCCTTTCCATGTCCGGGGCGGGTCGGCCATGGCGCCGCTATAGTCGCGGCCGTGACCCCCCTGCTGCTCATCCTCCTGGGACTTGCCGCGCTCGCGGTCGGGGCGGCCGTGCTGCGCAGCCTCGGTCCGAACTACCGCATCGGCCGGCTGCTCGCCGCGACCCCGACCGTGTCCATCGCCGAAGCGCGCCAGCTGGCCGACGGCCCGGCCCGCTACGTGGCGGTCCGCGGTCGCATCGATGCCGAGGACGAGTTCGAGGACGACGCCCGGCGGCCGCTCGTGCTGCGGCGGATGCGGATCCAGCTCGGTGACGGACGCGGCTGGACCACCGCCGACGAGCGCGTCGAGGTCGTCGACTTCGAGATCCGCGAGGGGCTCGATGCGATCGGCGTTGATCACGCCGCCCTCGACGCGGGGCTGGTCGTCGTGCCGCGCGAGTCGGTCGGGACCGCCGCGGATGCGCCCGACCGGGTGCCACCCGGCACGAGACCGGAGACACGACTGCGGTTGCGCGTCGAGCAGGTCTCCTCGATCGAGCACGCCGTCGTCGTCGGGGTCCCACGCGCCGGTCCGGCGGGTGCGGCGTGGATGACGGCGGGCCTCGGGCGGCCACTGATCCTGTCGACCCTCGAGACGCCCGAGGCGATGCGCATCCTCGCCGCGGGCGGTCCGCGCCGGCCCACGGCCGCGGCGATCGCGTTCGGGGTCGGAGCGGTGGCCATCGGGATCGGTCTCGTCTGGGCGCTGCTCAGCGCCGTCACCGCGACGGCACTCGCGGCGACGCCGGCCCCGACCGCCGCCATCGGCGACCCGCGCAGCAGCGGCCAGGGGCCGGGGCTGGTCGGCGATCCGCTCTTCGCGGTCGTCGCGATGCTGGCGATCGGCGCCGTGGCAGCGCTGCTGACCGTGGCCTGGGTCCGCGCCACCGGCGGTCGACGAGGCTGAGACCGGCACCGCCCGCGGTCAGCGCGAGCCGGGACCTTCGACCTATTGTCAAGAACTGTGGGCTTGGTAGCCTCGGCACGTGGACTTCACAGTTCTTGCCAGCGACCGATGACCGCGCACCTCCCGCCGCGACCCACCGACGCCACCCTGTCGGTCACCAAGGCCGCGCGGCTGCTCGGGGTGCACCCCAACACGGTCCGCGCGTGGAGCGATGCCGGCCGGCTGCGGTTCTACCGGATCAACCCGCGCGGCGACCGCCGCTACCGTCTCAGCGACCTCCAGCGCTTCCTCACTGCCGCCGAGCATGTCGCCACCCAGCCCGAGGTTGGGCGGTGCGGCGGCCACCGACGGACATTCGACCGATCCGCCGCCGCCGCCGCGGCACGGGCGGCCCTGTCCGGCGAGAACGATGCGGTCCACGGCCTGGAACCCGATCCGGTGCTGGCCGAGAGCCGGACGCGGGATCTCGCCCTCCTTGCCGAGATCGCCCGTGGCGCGGTGACGACCCGCGATCTCGACGAGGAGCTCGAGCGCATCACCCACGCCATCCGGGACAACGCCGATCGCGCCCTCGTGTGCCTCTGGGAACTCCGCGGCGAGCGCCTCGTGCCGCGTACCACGGCCATTCCGGCGGAGACCGCAACGCCGCGCCTGCTCGACCTGCCGGCGACGTTCGGCGTCCTCGGGCGCGCGCTCCGCCTCGCCACCGAACCACGAGGGGCGAGCCACGACCCCAGCGCGACCGTGGCCCTCGCCGGGCCGAACGAACGGGTCACCGTGACCACCCTGCCGGGCAGTCGCGCCGAGCTCGCAGTCGCGATCCCCGGCCTGGACCGACCGTGGGGTGTCCTGCTCGTCGTCGCCGGCGCCGGGGAGCCGCTGGGCGCCGCCGACCAGGAGCTTGCCGGCGTCCTCGCCGACGCCATCGGGACGATCGTCCGGGTCGTCAAGCGCGAGGAGGAGGTGGCCCACCTGCTGCACCGCGCCGAAGCCCTGCGCCGGGTCGCCGGCGACATCGGCAGCCGGCTGGATCTCGACCGCATCCTGTCGGGCCTGGTCGACCACGCGATGGTCCTGTTCGAAGGCGACCGTGGCGCCGTCTTCCTGCGGCGGGCCGACGGGGCCAGCATCGCCGAGGTCAGCCGCGGGCTGTCGGCCGCCTACCTCGCCGCGGCCCGCGAGGTGCCGACCCGTTCGCTTGCCGCCGCGGCCACGGCCGCGCGCCGCCCGTTGTTCTCGATCGACTACCGCGAGGATCCGCGCGGCACCGGCGATCGGGCCGCCGTCGTGCAGGAGGGCTTCGACACCCTGTGCGCGGCGCCGCTGATGGACGGCACCGAGGTGCTCGGCCTGCTCAACGTCTATCACGACCGACCCCACCCGTGGTCGGCCGACGAGATCGAGACGATCGCCGCCCTCGCGACCCAGGCAAGCGTCGCCATCCGTACGGCCCAGAACTTCCAGCAGATGGCGACCTGGACGGCCCAGCTGCAGTCGATCCAGCAGCTCGGGGCGCGCCTGAACCACCTGTCGAGCGTGCGCGACATCGGGCTGGCCATCGCCACCGAGCTCCGCCAGTTGATCGACTACCACAACGTCCGCGTCTACCGGGTCGACGCCGGCGATCTCGTGCCCGTCGCGATGCAGGGCCAGGTCGGCGAGTACATCGACGAGACGCCCGACCAGCTGCGCCTGGCCGTCGGCGAGGGCATCACCGGCTGGGTCGCCCAGCACCGCATCGCCCAGAACCTTCCGGATGCCGCCGCGGATCCGCGGTCCCACACCATCCCCGGTACCGAGGACGACCTCGCCGAGTCCATGCTCCTGGCCCCGATGCTGTTCGAGGACGAGGTGCTCGGCGTGCTCGTCCTCTCGAAGCTCGGCCTCCACCAGTTCCGAGATGACGACCTGCGTCTGCTCGTCATCTACGCGAGCTTCGCGGCCCAGGCGATGGCCAACGCCGACACGACCGAGCGCCTGCGCGAGCAGTCGACCGCCCTCGAGCGCCAATTGCGCAGCCAACGGGAGCTGCTCCAGATCACCGAGACCATCCTCACCACGCTCGACCGCCGCGAGGTGCTCGAGGGCATCACCGAGCGCCTCGGCTCGCTCATCGCCTGCGACAACATCGCGATCGAGGTCGTCGACCCCGCGACCGGGCGTCTGGCGCCGCTGACGGCACGCGGCGTCCATGCCGTCGAGTACCTCGAGCCGTGGGCGCCGGGCGAGACGGGCATCGCGACCTGGGTCGTGGACCACAACGAGCCGGTCTACGTCGAGGACGAACGGAACGATCCGCGGGTCAACCACTTCCGTGCGATGGATGCGCTCGACGGCAGCCTGATCACCGTGCCGCTGCGTGGTCGGTCTGGGGCGATCGGGGTCCTGACCATCGAACGACTGGGCGCGGGCAACACGTTCGCGGCCGAGGAGTACGACCTCGTCCAGCTGTTCGCTGCCCAGGT
The DNA here is from genome assembly GCA_036844985.1 of Candidatus Limnocylindrales bacterium. GTDB lineage: Bacteria > Chloroflexota > Limnocylindria > Limnocylindrales > CSP1-4 > SPCO01. The sequence continues at coordinate 10,396 of DAIUES010000022.1, read as the reverse complement.
GTCGATCGCATTGCAGAACGCCGAGGTGTTCGGGGCGGTCGAGATCCGTGCCCGGACCGACGCCCTGACCGGGCTGCTGAACCACGGCACGTTCGAGGAATACCTCGACCGAAGTGTGCGGGATGGCGTCCCGTTCGGCCTGATCATGCTCGACCTGGACCTCTTCCGGGACGTCAACAACGGCCTTGGCCACCAGGCCGGCGACGACGCCCTGCGGCGCATCGCGAAGGCCCTGTCGCGGTCAGGTCGCGACAGCGACCTGTTGTTCCGCTACGGCGGCGACGAGTTCGCGCTGATCCTCCCGCACGCCGATCCCGGCGGGGCCCGGCAGGTCGCCGAACGGGCCCGGGCGGCCGTGGCCGGAGTCGTCGGATCGGTCACGGCCTCGGTGGGTGTGGCGACCTTCCCGGTGGATGGGACGGTCGCCGCAGACGTCCTGCTGGCCGCTGACCGCGCCTGCTACGCGGCCAAGCGCGGTGGACACGACCGCGTCGCCACCGCGGCCGACGGTGCCGCGCTCGCTGCCGAGTTCCGGCCGACGGCGCCGACCCCGGTCGACTCCGAGGTCGAACTCGCCAGTTGATCGAGCCGGGCGCGGTCCGGATCGGCGCCGTCCTGGATCGGCGCCGTCACCGATCGCCGGCCATTGCCGTCAGGATGGCGGCGATGGCACACGGACCTCGTCGCAGTCGCCCCCTCCTCGCACTCGGCCTCACCGGCGTGGCGCTGTGGGCCGGCGCGTGCCTGCCATCGACGGCGACTCGATCGAGCGCCCCCTCCGCGTCGACGGTCCCGGGCGCGTCGTCGTCCGACGGTCCCGCTCCGACAGCCACCCCCGAGGCCAAGCCGTCGGGACCATCGGCACGGCCCTCGTTCGTGCGGCCGAAACCGAACCCACAGCCGACCTTCCTCCCCTATGTCGTGCGGCCCGGTGACACGCTCACCTCCATCGCTCGGGAGTACCGGACGACCGCGCGCAGCCTCGCCTTCTGGAACCGCGAGGCGCACCCGTCGCTCGACCCTGATTCGCCCGACTACCGCCCGAACCGCATCGAGGTCGGCTGGATCCTGCGTCTGGTGCCCGACCAGGAGGTCGATCCCGAGGCGTTCCCGTAACCCGCGGGCCGAGGGCTACAGGCGGCGCGCCTCGATGATGCGCTGCAGGAACTGGCGGGTCCGTGGCTCGCGCGGATCGCCGAACAGCTGGTCGGGCGGTCCCTCCTCGCAGATGACCCCGCCGTCGAGGAAGCAGACGCGGTCCGCGAGCTCGCGCGCGAAGCCCATCTCGTGGGTCGCGATCAGCATGGTCATGCCGCCGCTGGCCAGCTCGCGGACGATGTCGAGCACCTCGGCGACCAGCTCCGGATCGAGCGCGCTCGTCACCTCGTCGAGGAGCAACAGGTCGGGGCGCATCGCCAGCGCCCGGATGATGGCCACCCGCTGTTGCTGGCCACCGGACAAGCGGTCCGGGAAGACGTCCCGCTTGTCGGCCATGTCGAACCGCTCGAGCAGTTCGGTCGCGGCCGTCTCGGCGTCGGCCCGCCGGATCCGCAGGACGTGGCGCGGAGCGAGCGTGATGTTGTCGAGGACCGACATGTGGGGGAACAGGTTGAACGCCTGGAACACCATGCCGATGCGCCGCCGGACCCGGTTCACGTCGATGTCGAGGGCGGTGATCTCCTCGCCTTCGATGACGATCCGCCCGGCGTCGATCGGCTCGATGAGGTTGACGCAGCGGAGCAGGGTCGACTTGCCCGAGCCGGATGCGCCGATGAGGCACACCACTTCGTGCTCGGCCACCGTGAGGTCGACGCCGCGCAGGACGGCGAGGTCGCCGAAGGACTTCGTCAGGCCCTCGATCGACAGGGCCGGCGTCACCGGGTGGTCGCTCAACCGCGGACTCCGGCTGCGCTCTGACGCCGGTCGCGCGCGATGAGCCAGTCGGTCAGGCGGGTCAGCGGGATGGTGACGATGATGAACACCAGCGCGACGGCCATATAGGGCGTGAAGTTGAACGCCGCGGCCTGCTTGATCTGGGCGAACCGGAAGATCTCCACCACGCCGATGAACGACACCAGGACGGTGTCCTTCTGGAGCCCGATGAAGTCGTTGAGCAACGGCGGGATGACCCGCCGAACGGCCTGCGGGATGACGACATAGCGGAGGCTCTGGAGCCGGGTGAGGCCGAGGGAGCGAGCGGCCGCGTCCTGACTCGGGTGGACCGACTCGATGCCTGCCCGGTAGACCTCCGACACGTACGCGGAGTACACCAGCGTCAGGCCGGCGATGCCGAACAGGATCTTGTCCATCCGCGGGTCGATGAGGCCGAGGCCCGGGATCCCGAACCCGAACAGGAAGATGACGAGGACGCCCGGGATGGCCCGGAACACGTCGGCGTAGATCGTGGCGAGAACGCGGATCGGGAAGAACACCGGCCCCGGCAGACTGCGCATGACGGCGATCAGCAATCCGAGGATGAGCACGAGGATCTCGGCTGTGACGAACAGCCGGATGTTCACGGCAAACGCGTTGACGACCCCGGGCAGCGAATCGAGGAAGACGTCGCGATCCAGGAACGACTGCCTGACGCTCTCCCAACCCGGGGCGTTGACGACCAGGACGGCCAGCCCACCGAACACGACGATGGTGCTGGCCAGGGCGACGATCGAGGCGCGCGTCGCCCGCCGGCGTTCGAGGCGTCGGCGGGCGTCGGCGACGGTCATGGGCGGGCGGTGACCCGCAGGCCGGCTACGGCTGGAACGTCGGAACGGTGTCCTGGAAGGGCAGGAACTGGCTGGCGAGGGCATCGAGCGTGCCGTCGGCTGCCAGACCGGCGATGGCCTCGTTGACGCACTCGGTCAGCGGGCTGTCCTTCGCCAGCACCGCGCTGAAGTACTCGGGGGTGCCGCCGCTGAACTGGCCGACGATCTTCGAATCGCTCAGCTGGACGTTGGTGATGTAGTCGGCGGTCGGCAGGTCGACGATCACCCCATCGATCGAGCCCTGGCCGAGGGCCTGGATCGCCGCGTCGTTCGTGTCGAACACCTGTGGGTCCTTGGTCGGGGCGATGAGCTGGGTGATGGCGTCGTAGCTGGTCGTGCCGACCTGGGCGCCGTAGATGTAGTCCTTGAGGGCGGCGATCGAGGTGACCGACGCCAACGGGCTGTCCTTCATGACCACCAGCGACTGGTTGCCGAAGTAGTAGCCGTCGGACAGGTCGGCCGTCTGGGCGCGCTCAGGCTTGTACGAGACCTGGTTGAGGTCGAGGTCGAACGTCTTCGGTCCGGGCGCGAACGCATTGGCGAACGGCACGACGACCCACGTGACCTCGTCGCGCCCGAAGCCGAGCTTGTCGGCGATGGCGTAGCCGATGGCGCTTTCGAAGCCGGTCGCGTTGGTCGGATCGCCGAGCTCCCACGGGTCGGTCTTCGAGCCATCGGCGTTCTCGAGGAAGTACGGCGGGTAAGCCGGGTTGTCGGTTCCGAGGGTCAGCGTCCCGGACGTGACGACCGCCAACGAGTCCTTGGCGCAGGCATCGGCGCTGGCGCTGGGCGACGGCTCCGCGGACACCGTAGCGCTGGCGCTGGCACTGGCGGACGGTGCGGTGCTGGGCGCGGTCGTCGCGCCCGCGCTGGTGCATGCGCCGAGCACCGCCGCGACGACGACGATGAGGGCGAGGTTGGACGTGGTGCGCATGATGCGGATCTCCGAGCAGGCTGGACGGACGGGCGAGAGTGTACCCGCCGACGTGAGCCACTGCGCTCGGTGGGCCCTGGCGTCCCACGACTTGGACCGCGGGCCGGACGCGCCGAAGCGGCGCCGGGAGGAGGGTCGGCGCCGCTTCGGACGACGGTCGATCGGTCGGGCGGGAGGAGGGTTCCACCGTCCCGATCGGAGGCTGGAAAAGCGATCGTGGCACCGGCCGGTCCGGTGCGGTACGGGCATGCTGGTCCGGGAGCGGGCGGGTCGCGATGGCCCATCGGTCCCAGCGGCTCCGGTACTTCCGCCGCCATGCGAGGCGGTCGCCCGCGAGGGCGTCGTTACACTCGGCGACATGCGCGTTCGTCGGCTGGGCCTGCGCCTCCTCGCGACCGCCCTGACCGCGGCGTGGGCGATGGCCGCGGCCGTCGTGCTGTTCGCCTATCGACCTGGGGGGCCGCTCGACATCGCGGTCGGGCTGTCGATGCTGGTGCCCCTGGCCATCGCCGCCTGCGCCATCGCCTGGCCACCGATGGCCCGCGGCCGACGGTCCCACCCGGCGATGGTGGCGCTCGGTGTCGGGACGCTGCTCGTCCTCATCCCCTCGATCGGGGGCCTGCTCGGCCAGCTCGAGGCGCGTGCTGGGCAGACGCTCATCCCGTCGCTCGAGGCCGCCTACCCGTGGGCGCTCGCGCTCGTCGGGACGAGCCTGTTCGCCGGGTTCGGGCTGGCGCGCCGGCTGGTCGCCGGCACCGGCCGTCGGCGACGGCGACTGCGCGTGGGGCTGTTGCTCGCGGTCGCGCTCAGCCTGCTGGCGGGCACCACGTTCGGGGCCTCGGCGATCGCCAACGAGAGCCTGCGCGACCGGTCCCGCCCGCCGGCCACATCGCGCTTCGGGCCGACCGCCGCCGGCGAGGCCGACGAGCCGCCCCCGTGCGACGGGCGCCTCGCAGCCGGGGACTCGGCCCGCCTGAACGCCCGCTTCATCGGCTACATCGACGGCCGCCAGATCGGGTCGGTCGACATCGCCGGCCAGCGCGCGGGACAGGACTTCCGCTGGCTCGCCTACGTGGCCACCAACCGCGAGCTCGGCCAGTACGGGGTAGCCCGACGGGGTCCCGACGCCTGGGTCCGAACGCCGTCGCGTGGCTGGACCACGGCCACGAGCGCATCGGTCGCCGGATCCAGCCTCGACCTCGAGGCCACCCGCCGGGCGCTCGCCTACAGCAGTCGGGCCACCTCCGAGGACCGTGGCATCGAGCTCATCGAGGGGGCGCGCGCCCGGCGCTGTCGCGTCGCCGTCGACGGCCCGATGTTCCGCGCCACGTTCCCCCAGATCCGCTGGCTGGTGGGCGATGCCGATCTCGCCCACTGGCGCGGTCAGCTCGACTACTGGATCTTCCTCGACGGGGAGCTCGGCCAGGTCAGCGGCAGCGTCAACGGGGAGGCGGGCGAGCTGCGACCCGACGCCATCCAGGGCACGATCGAGGTCCGCCTGATCGCCACGGAGCGCGACCGGGACACGGTCATCTATCCTCCGGCGCGATGAGCATCGAGGACGCGCCCGACGACGAGCGGGCGTTCGGCAAGCGCGACCGCCTCGCCCGGATGCTGCGGGTCGTAGCCGTGTTGCGCGGGCATCCAGACGGCATCCGGCCTGCCGAGATCGCTCGCCGCGTCGGAGTCGCTACACGGACCGTCTACCGCGACCTGACGGCGCTCGAGACCGAGGTTGGTGTCGCGGTCTGGTCGGACAACGGCCTGTGGGGCGTGGTGGGCGAGGAGTTCCTGCCACCACTCAAGCTGACCTTGGACGAGGCGATGGCGGTCGTCCTGTCGGCCCGGCTGATGGTCCGTTACGCCGACAAGTACGACCCCGACCTGGCGGCCGCGTTCGAGAAGCTCGAAGCGGTCCTCCCCCGCCCGCTCGCGGAGCACGTCGAGCGGACCCTCGACGTCCTGGCCCAGCACCCCCGCGACGAGGCGTTCAGCGAGCGGGTGCATCGACTGACCCGGGCGTGGGCCGAGCGACGGGTCGTGACGCTCGACTACGAACCGGCACGCTACGGACCGGGATCGACGGCGCGCCAGGCAGTCGTTCGGCCGTACCTCATCGAACCGTCGCTCCAGACCCACGCGCTCTATCTCATCGGCTGGGATGAGACCCGCGACGGCCTGCGGACCTTCAAGATCGAGCGCATCCGGGACGTGGCCCTCACCCCGCGGACCTTCGAGTTGCCGGTCGGTGACGGCGCCGAGGGCGCGCTGCGACGGGCGTGGGACATCATCGCGGACCAGCCGGCGACGGACGTCGTGCTCCGGTTCGCGCCGTCGGTCGCGGCCCGGGTCGAGGAGGCGACGTGGCATCCGACGCAGCGCGTCGAGCGCCAGACGGACGGCTCGCTGACCTGGCGGGCGACGGTCGCCGGCACCATCGAGATCCGCCTGTGGGTCCTGTCGTGGGGCGACGATGTCGAGGTCGTGGAGCCCGAAACGCTCCGAATCGATGTTGCCGATACGCACCGCCGTGCGGCGGCGAGGTACGACGGTTAGGTACGGTCCGGTGGCATCTGGGGTAGGGTAGCCCGACACGACGACGTGCCCCCCACACGGCGAGGACGTGCCATTGCTCTACGCTCCCGCGCCCCGGCGCCTGGCGATCGCCACGCGCGCCCTGCTCATCGCGGCGCTGGCCGCGACCTTCTTTGCAGCGCCGACGAGCGCAGCGACGACCGCCTCGCAGGCCGAGTCGATGATCGTCGGATGGGTCAACGCCGCACGCGTCGACCGCGGTCTGGTCCCCCTCCGCTACTACAGTCAACTCAGCTCCATCTCCGGCCTGCGGGCCAGCCGGATGGCCTCCGCGAACGTGTTGAGTCACACCGTCGCGGGCAGCCTGTCATCCCAGCTGAGCGCCTACGGGGTGCGCTGGTACGCCTACGGTGAGGACATCGCCTACACGACGGCGACCTGGACCGTCGACGCGGCGAAGGCGATCTTCCGGTCCTGGATGAACAGCTCGGCCCATCGGGCGATGCTGATGAGCTCGAAGTTCAACTACATCGGCGTCGGGCTCGCCTATCGCTCCTCGAACCACCGGACGTTCGGCTCGGCGGTCATGGCCGAGACCCTCGATCACACCCGACCGACCGCACGGGTCCGGTCCGCGACGCGGTCCGGTGACGACGCCATGTGGACGTGGTCCGGGTACGACCTGCGGCTGCAGACCCACACCGCCGGGCTGCGTGATTACGACGTCCAGTACCGGGTCGGCAGCGGCACCTGGCGGCTGTTGCGCGACAACACGTCGTCGACCTCGATCACGCTGGCCAACCGACCGGGCGGGCGGACGTACTCGATCCGGGTACGCGCCACCGACCGACGTGGCAATGTGGGCGCATGGAGCAGCGCCTCGCGCATCTGGATACCCTGACCCACGCATGAGGCGGCACCCGTTCGCCGCCGTCAACCTCATCAGCGACCCGATCCACGGGTACATCGAGCTGACCAAGCGGCTGCCGGCTCCCGAGTCGGCGGCCGCCGGCCTGCCGGCCGAGGATGTCGCCGAGGAGGACCTGCTCGACACGGCCTGGCTGCAGCGCCTCCGTCGCATCAGCCAGCTGCAGAGCGCGCGTTGGGTGTTCCCGACGGCCGAGCACTCGCGCTTCACCCACGGCCTGGGTGTCATGCACGAAGCGGGGCTGTGGGCCCGGTCCCTCTATCCGAGCCTGCGGGCGGCGCTCGTCGCGGAGCCCGACGGGTCGCCGATCCCGTCCGAGGGTCTCGTCACCGAGACCCTTCGCATGGCCGGACTGCTGCACGACGTCGGCCACGGTCCGTTCGCCCACTTCTTCGATGATCACGTCCTGGCCGGCTTCGACGCACCGACCGATCCGCGCCGGCCCGATGCCAAGCGCCTGACCCACGAAGACCTCAGCGGCGCGATCATCGCCGAACTCGGCCCGGTGCTGCGCGGGCTGCGACGGGCGCCCGGCGCGGTGGCCGAGCGAGACGGGTTCGCCGACGGCGAAGCGATCGATCCGGCTTGGGTGGCGTTCCTCACCGCCAAGCCCGCCCTGTCCGATCCGGCGATGCCGCGCTGGGTGCGCTGGCTCGCGCCGTTGCTGTCGGGCGTGTTCACGGTCGACAACCTCGACTACGTCCGTCGCGATGCGTACCTGACCGGGGTCGCCGCCAACAGCGTGGACGTGGAGCGGCTGCGGCGCTACACGTTCATCGGCCCGGACGGACTGACCCTGTTCGAGCCGGGCCTCGGGGCGCTCGAGATGTTCCTGACTGCGCGCCGTTTCATGTATCAGCAGGTCTACTTCCACCGGACCGTGCGGGCCATCGACCTCGATCTCGCCGAGGTGTTCCGGCCATCGATCGTGGCGATCTTCGGGGAAGGATCGCCGGCCGAACGGCTGTCCGCCTATGCCGATCTCGACGAGTACGCGCTGCTCCACCAGGCGGCCCGCTGGGCGCGCGGCGAGGACGTGGCGGCCGACGGGGGCGCGCCACCGACCCCGGGCGATGGACGCGTGCCCCCGGCGGTCGCCGCCGGCTGGCGGGCGATCCTGTTGCGCCAGCCGACGTGGCGGTCCGAGGCGGAGATCCGGGCCGAATACGAGGCCGGCGATCGACCCGACGGGCGCATCGCCAGCCTCGGGACGGCCGAACCCGGACGGACGGCCATCGATCTGGCGGTCGTCGATGCCCGGCCGGCCGACGACGACAAGACCGATCGACTGCTCCGGCTGGAGGGACGCGATGGCCGGGCGATGTCGCTGTCGGCCGCGCTCGCTTCCATCCCGGCGTATTGGCTCATCGGTCGGCGCTACCGACGCCGAACGTGATCGAGCGGAGCTAGCTCGGACTCGGACTCGGCTTCGGCTCGCCGGCGATCGGTGGCAGCACGAGCAGCGGATCGATCCGGGCGATCTGTCGGGCCGGAACCTTCATCCGCTTGACGACTGCCGGGTCGATCTCGAAGGTGGCCGTCTCGAGCGGGCTGAACAGGCCGTAGTGGACGTGGCAGCCAGAGGCGCGGCCGGTCATGCCTTCGTACCCGAGCAGCTGGCCGGCCGTGACCGTGTCACCGCGCTTGACGACGACCTTGCCGAAGTGGGCGTACATGCTGCGATAGCCGTTGCCGTCGTCGATGACGACGACGATCGGCAGGGTCGACCACAGGTGCTTGGTGTCGAGTCGGTCGAGATAGGGCTGCAGGTCACCGACCCAGCCCATCTGCTGGTCGTAGCGGCGACCGGCCGCCAGCACGGTGCCGTCGTGGGCCGCGGTCACCCGGTCACCGCAGAACGTGGCGAGGTCGACGCCGTCGTGGAAGTCGGTGCCATCGACGATCCGCGAACCCCAGCGCGACGGACCGAAGGGCAAGGTCAGCCGACCGTGCGGCAAGGGCGACCGGTAGCCGGTCAGGGTCTCGGGTCGGGGCGGCGTCGGTACGGGGGTCGGGGTGGGAACCGCGGTCGCGGGCGGGCGTGGGGTGGTGGCGATCGCGGCGGCCGATGATCCGGGGGGCGTGGACGAGGCCGCGGATGCTGATGAGCCGGGCGTCCCGACCGCTCCCTGGACGTCGCCGACCGGCGTCAGCGGGTCGCCGGCCAACGAGCTGACGATGGCCGTGCCGCCGGCGACCATGACCGCGGCGACGACGATCAGCCCGAACCGGCGGCGCACCCCGCCGCGGCGACGGCCGCGTTCGTCGAGCGGTCGCGGGAGGTTGTCGAGCGGGCCGGGCCGAGTCCGATCGGACGAGCGGTAGTCGCTCAATGGTGGCCGGCTCGATCGACCACCGGTAGGTCGTCACGGGCGCGCAGGTGGAACGCGACGCCATAGATCTCGCCGGTGTCGGGATCGCGCCGCGGCGTCGCGGTCAGGCGCCAGTCGCGCCCGCCGCGCTCGATCCAGCGAGCGAGCGGCTTGCCGCCCTGCAGGACGCGATCGAGCAGATCGAACGCGGTCTCGGGCAGATCGACCATGACCTCGCGGGCCGGCATCCCGATGCAACGAGCGCCGAATTCGGCCACGAACGCGGGGTTGCCATAGAACAGGACATGACCGGCCCCGGCACACAGGCCGGCAGGACGGATCTCGGAGGGCACGGGGTGACGGGTGAGCCCGGACATCGGAACGGCAATGGTAGGGCGACATGGCAAGGTGTGTTTCTTCGGGTCGCACGATGCGGTGACCGCCCGTCGACGTCGTCGCGGTATCATCCGCGGGCGTCCGCCCGTAGCTCAGTGGATCAGAGCGACTGACTTCGGATCAGTAGGTCGGGGGTTCGAATCCCTCCGGGCGGGCCACCCGAGCTGCGGCGTCCTGATGCCGTCGGCCGGGTCCTGGGCCGCGGATTCCCGAACCGAGGGTTGCGCCGGCGTCGCGCCGAGGTGGTCGCGGGCCGTGCGAGGGTGCGGCCGTGACCCACAGCAGCGGCCGTGGCCCGCAGCAGCGGCCGTGGCCTAGAGCGGCCGCCGTGGCCCGCAACGGCAGGCGGCGCGACCGCGGTGCCACCTTGGCATCGATTCGGTGATGAAAGGGCATCTTCGCCAGCGACGGGACCGGCGTCCGCCGCCTCCACACCGATCTGCTGCCGGCGAGGCATCGAAACCCACTGCGAACGCCCCGACGGGTGGCGTCGAACGCGGCTAACGCCCAGGATCGATGCCTCCCCGGC
>DAIUES010000021.1:9736-20248 GCA_036844985.1 Candidatus Limnocylindrales bacterium | reverse complement strand
CGGCCGGTCAGCCCGGCGTCGTCCATCGGACCGCCGGTCACGAACCGGCCGGTCGGGTTCACGTGCATGACCGGGTCGACGTCGCGCAGCTCGTGGGGGATGACCGGCAGCACGACCGCCTCGATCACGTCGGATCGCAGCCGCTCTGGACGGACATCCGGATCGTGCTGGGCGGAGACCACCACGGTCCGGACCCGGACGGGGACCCCATGGGCGTACTCGATCGTCACCTGGGTCTTGCCGTCCGGCCGCAGGTAGGGCAGCTGGCCGGACCGGCGCGCCTCGGACAGGCGGCGGGCCATGCGATGGGCCAGGGCGATCGGCAGCGGCATCAGCTCTGGCGTCTCGCGGCAGGCGAAGCCGAACATCATCCCCTGGTCGCCGGCACCGAGCTCGAAGGCCGACGCGGCGTCGTCGCGCACCTCGAGCGCCGCGTCGACACCCTGGGCGATGTCGGGTGATTGGCCCTTGACCGACACGAGCGTCCCGCACGTCTGGTAGTCGAAGCCGTAATCGGCCCGGGTGTAGCCGATGTCACGGACGGTGTCGCGGACGACCTGCTGGAAGTCGATATAGGTGTCGGTCGTGATCTCGCCGAGGACCACGACCAGCCCGGTGGTGGTGGCCGTCTCGCACGCGACGCGGGCGTCCGGGTCGTCGGCGATGATCGCGTCGAGGATCGCGTCCGATACCTGGTCGCACATCTTGTCCGGATGACCCTCCGTGACCGACTCGGAGGTGAACAGGTACTGCGGGGCGTCGACGATGCTCATGGCGACGAAGCGTAGCACCGCGCCTCGCGGTCAGGGTGCGGTGCGCAGCGCCTCGAGGTCGAGATCGCGTTCGACGCTGCGTTCCGTGTCGTCGTTGATGACCCCCGCGTCGCGCAGATCGAGCAGCGCCGCCCGCTCCGCCGCGAGGACCGCCAGCCGGATCGCCTGATGGTCGAGCAACTCCTGCTCGACGGCCTCGCGGCTCGCGTCGGGCAGGCCGTCGGCCATCGGACGGACGTGGCCGAGGTCGTGGTCGAAGCCGCCGCGGATCTGGTCGATGAGCGGCAGGTGGTCGGGATATTGGAGGGCGAGCTCGTCGAGCCGTCGGAGGGCCGCCTCACCGACGACGATCCGGGCATGGCGCTCCTCGCTGTCGGGGCCATCCTCGTGCAGGACACCCAGCCGGCGGATGATCCACGGCAGCGTGAGGCCCTGGCCCACGAGGGTCACGAAGATGACCGCGAAGGTCAGGTACAGGATGAGGTTGCGCTGGGGGAAGTCGATGGCGAGGGCCAGCGCCGCGGCGAGCGACACGACGCCGCGCATACCGGCCCAGGCCACCACGAAGATGCGGCGCGGCGACGGGTACGGATCGTCGCCGCCCAGCCGCCTGCGCACCACCCGCGTCAGGTAGGTCGTGGCGAAGATCCAGGCGAAGCGTGCCACGATCGCCGTCAGGCTCACGGCCCCGCCCAGCCACAGCAGCTGGCCTGCGGTGTAGTCGGTGAGGCCGTCGAGGATCTCGGGCAGCTGCAGCCCGATGAGCATGAACACGAAGCCCTGGATGAGCCAGATGATGAGATCCCACACGCCCTTGCCCTGGAGGCGAGCCTCGGGCGACAGGACGCGGGACGCGCGCCTGCCCGTGACGAGCCCGGCCACGACCGTGGCCAGCACGCCCGACACGCCCAGCTGCTGAGCGGCGAGATACGTGGCGATCGGTGCCACCACCGACACGACGACGATCTCGAGGACCGGGTCGCCGGTGCGGTACAACGCGCGACTGACGATGAGGCCCGCGATGGCGCCCACCACGAGGCCCCCGAGGCTGACCACGACGAAGCCGCCGGCGGCGTCGACGAACGAGAACGCGCCAGTGGCGACGGCTGCGCTCGCCGTCCGGTAGGCGATGAGCGAGGTCGCGTCGTTGATGAGGCTCTCGCCCTCGAGGATCGTGACGACACGGCGCGGCACGCCCAGCCGACGCAGGACGCTGGTTGCGGACACCGCGTCGGGCGGGGCGATGATCGCCCCGAGCGTGAACGCGACGGCCGGCTCGATGCCGGGCACAAGCCACTGCACGACGAGCCCGACCACGACCGTGGTGAAGAGCACCAGGCCGATCGCCAGCAGCATGATCGAGCGGGCATTGGCCCGGAAGTCGCGGATCGGGGTGAAGTACGCGGCCGAGAACAGGATCGGTGGCAGGAACAGCAGGAAGACGAAGTCGGGCTCGAGCGCGATCGGCGGCAGGTCCGGCACGAGCCCCAGGCCGAGGCCGCCGACCAACAGCAGGATCGGCTCGGCGACCTTCAGGCGGCGGGCGAGATAGGACAGGCCGACCGCGACGCCGAGCACGACGAAGACGAGGTCGATCGGGCCGATCACGGGCGTGCCGGTCGACGTCGCGGTCGTGACGGCGACCCCGGCGGAGAAGATGGCGCCCCTCAGGCCGACGCGCGTCGACGCCAGGCGTCGAGCCCGGCGAGGTCGAGCGGCTCGAGGTCGTCGTCGGGCGTGAAGCCGAACACGGCTCCCAGGAACGCGAGGCGGGCCTCGAGGGTCCGGCGCTGGGCGACCTCGCCACGGAAGCCATGACCCTCGCCTTCGAACGCGAGGTAGGCATGCGGGATGCCCTGCGCCGCGAGCGCCGCAACCATGACCTCGGCCTGGGCCGGTGGAACGACGCGGTCCTCGAGCCCCTGGAGGATGAGGACCGGACACGAGATCCGATCGAGGAAGTGGATCGGCGAGCGCTCGCGATAGCGGTCGGCCATGGCCGGGTACGGACCGATCAGGCGTTCTTCGTAGCGTGACTCGAACTTGTGCGTGTCGCGCACGAGCATCTCGAGGTCGGCGACGCCGAACAGGCTGATGCCGGCCCGGAACACGTCGCGGAAGGCCAGCGCGGCGAGCGTCGTGTAGCCGCCCGCGCTGCCGCCCTCGATGGCCAACCGGTCACCGTCGACGACGCCGCGATCGACCAGGTGGCGAGCCGCCGCGACGCAGTCGTCCACGTCGACGACACCCCACTCCCCCTCTAGCGCCTGGCGGTACTCGCGGCCGTAGCCGGTGCTGCCGCCGTAGTCCACGTCGACGACGGCGATGCCCCGGCTGGTGAGGAACTGGACGTCGAGGTTGAGCGAGTTAAGCGCGTTCGAGGTCGGGCCACCGTGAGAGTAGACGACGAGTGGCGGCAGCTCACCCGCGGGCCCGATGACGTCGGGGTTGACCGGCGGGTAGTACAGCGCGTGGGCCATCCGCCCGTTGGTCGATGGGAACGTGATCGGCTCCGCGATCGACACCCACCCGGGGTCGATGGTCGTGCTGCTCGACCGACGCAGGACCCCTGCCGGCGCGAAGGTGGCGGCGTCGAGGGCCACGACGGCGGACCCCTCGGTCGGGGACGCGCCCGTGACCACCACGCGGCTACCCGCGACGCGCAGCCCACCGATCTCGGTGTACGGCAGGTCGATCTCGCCGATGAGGCTGCCGGGCGCGATGTGGATGAGTCGATCGCGGCCGCGGGCGCGGGCCACGGCCAGTATGCCGCCGCTCGGCAGGAACCCGTAGGACGACCGATCGAACAGCCAGGCCGGGTCGGCGAACTCGGCCTCGGCCGGCGCCAAAGGCTCGAGCCGTGGGCCCTCGGTCAAGCGGTACAGGTTCCACCAGCCCGTCCGGTCGCTGACGAAATGGAGCACGCCGTCGGCCGACCACTCGGGCTGGACGATCGATTCGTCGAGCCCGCCCGCGGCGAGATCGCTCTGGCCGAGCATCCCGTCGTCCCGGACGGTCGCCGTGCGCAGGCGGGTGGTATCCCATGGCATGTCGGGGTGGTCCCACTCGAGCCAGGCCAGGGTCGTGCCGTCAGGCGACAGCCGGGGCGCGGCCAGGAAGTCCGGGCCGTCAACCAGCACGCGCGGCGCCCGCTCGCCGTCGAGCGGCACGTCCACGATCGCGGCACTGGGCTGGCCGTCGCCGGAATGGTCCTCGCGTACGGCCAGGAATCGGCGGCGATGCGGGTCGAAGCGCAGATCGGCGTAGCGGAACGGGCCTTCGGGCGTGATCGGCTGGGGTGCGTCGTCGCCGGGGTCGATCCGGTACAGGCGGCCATCCTGGAGATTCGAGAACAGCACGGTGCCCCCGGCGACGGTGAACGAACCGCCGCCGTACTCGTGCACCCGGGAGCGCACGTTGAATGGCGGCGGCGTGACGTCGGCGGTCGTCCCGTCGGCCGCGTGCCGGACGAGCACGCTGCGGCCGTCCTCGTCGGCCCGGCCTTCGATCCAGTACACGTCGTCGCCGTCGATCCATGGCTCGCCCAGCCTGACCGTGGTCGCGACGATGTCGTCGATCCGGATCACCGACGGCCAGCTGCCGTACGGCCGTCGCTCGGGTTCCGGCTTCGTCGCCCAGTCGGGGCCGGCCGGGGCGATGTCGGTGGGCTCCGTCGTCATCGCGGAACCCTACCGCGTTTCGCGTCGTCATCGAGCGGGCGCCGGACCCCGGTCTCTACAGGCCGGCGCGAACCTCATCGAGCGAGAGCCCATCGATGGCGGTCAGCCACGATTCGTCGAATGCTGGCGCATCGAACTTCCCGGCCACCAGTCGGATGGCCCCGTCGACGCCGATGGTTCGATAGATGTCCGCCCGATCGAGGCCTTCGAGCCAGGCGGGCACCTCGCCACCAGCGTGCGAGAAGTAGTGCTCCCAGCTGATGAGGAACAGCAGGGCAGGATCCGTCGGGATGGACCGCTGCAGGTCGGCGAACTCCTTGTCCGGGTATTTCGCGCCGCCGAGGACGAGCAGGAACGGTACGCGGAGATGGCCATCGCTACCGACCATCGCGGTGCCTTTCTCTGTTCCCTCGATCTCGATGTCCGCGATCGCGTACCAGCCCGGTTCGGCCCCGGGATCAGCGACTCCGTCACCGCGCTCAACGCCCACCCAGCGACCCACGACGACCAGGTCGGCGAGGCGCGCCGCGTCCGAAACGTTGGCTGCTCCGCTGCCGGTGCCGGCACTCGTGGACAGCAAGCCCCACATGTTGTCCGCCGGGTACGTGATCGGGGCGTCGGTTGCCTCGGCGGAGCCAACCACGTCGACCATCGGACTCGATGTTGGCACGCTCGTGGCTGGGGTCGTGCAGGCCACCAATCCGATCAACCCGCCGGCCAGGGATGCGAGCAACCACGCGGAACGCCTCATGACGCCCTCATCACTTCACGGGTAGTCCAGGACGTGGTTGTCCAACCGATCGTAGTCCGAGGCCTGTGGGTTCTGGATTCCCGGCACCACGCTGTTGGGATCGGCCGGCCCGGTCAGCGCAGCAACCATGCACGAATTGGCGCCTTGCGCCCGATGGCGCAGGCCGACAGTATGGCCAGACTCGTGACAGCCGATGTAGTTGTACTTCGCTGCAGTATTCACCTTGCCAGCAGCTACAGACCATGTGTTCCAGTAGACGTACTGGGGCTTGCACCATCGAGTGTGCGTGGAGTCTGATCCGCCGAACGTGACCGTTATCCCTGAGGGGGCACACTGACCCCATGCGAACGCGTTCACATCAGGACGATTGGATTCGCGGACATACACATCGGGAGACGTCGTGACCAGGAAGACGTCGACCGCGCTGTTGTTCCCGTAGAGGTTCATTCCACGGGTGGTCGCATTCGCCCGTGCGGCCGACATCGTTGACGAAAGTTGAAACAAGTGAACTGCGTTATTAGCTATGCATTGACTCGCCGGAGTCCTGTCACAGATATGCGCGAAGCTGGAGCCCCAAAGCGTCGTCCCATCGTGATGTGCAGCTGCGGCGGGCGGACAATAGTCTCCAAAGTTCCTCACCAGAGCAACGAAGCACGTGGACCGCGACCGCTGGCTGCATCTCACCGCGCTCAACTCGGTTACGTCCCGTGCTGCCAGGAAGAGACGTACTCGGCCTGCTCGGCGGTCATCGGCTCGAGTTCGATGCCGAGGGCGGCGAGCTTGAGCCGGGCGACTTCGGCGTCGATCGCTTCCGGGACGACATAGACCTGGGGCACCAGCTCGGCATGGTGGAGCGCGACGTACTCGGCCGACAACGCCTGGTTGGCGAAGCTCATGTCCATGACCGCCGCCGGATGACCCTCGGCAGCCCCGAGATTGACGAGGCGACCCTCGGCGACGAGGTTGAGCTTCTTGCCGCCCAAGTCGAACTCCTGGACGTTGTCGCGCACCTCGCGCACGTGGCCCTCGGCCATCTGGCGCAGCGCGGCGAGATCCAGCTCGGCGTCGAAGTGCCCGGAGTTGGCCATGATCGCGCCGTCGTGCATCGCCTCGAAGTGCTCGCGACGGAACACGTTGAGGTTGCCGGTCGCCGTCACGAACAGGTCCCCCCACGCCGCCGCCTCGCCGTGGCGCATCACCGCGAATCCGTCCATCAGCGCCTCGAGGGCACGGATCGGATCGACCTCGACGACCGCGACATGCGCGCCGTGGCCCGCCATCCGGGCGGCGATCCCCTTGCCGACCCAGCCATACCCGGCGACCACGACCTTGCGCCCGGCGATGAGGATGTTCGTCGCGCGCAGGATGCCGTCGAGCGTCGACTGGCCGGTCCCGTAGCGGTTGTCGAAGAGGTGCTTGGTCTGGGCCTCGTTGACCGCCACGACCGGGAAGCCGAGGGCGCCGTCGGCGGCCATCGCCTTGAGCCGGATGACGCCGGTGGTCGTCTCCTCGGTGCCGGCGAGGACCTCTTTCACTTGCTCTGGCCGCTCGCTGTGGAGCAGCGACACGAGGTCACAGCCGTCGTCCATCGTGATCTGGGGGCGGGTGTCGGCGACGGCGTTGAGATGGGCGTAGTACGTGTCGCGGTCTTCGCCGCGACGGGCGTGGGTCGCGATGCCGTACTCGGCGACGAGCGCGGCGGCCACGTCGTCCTTGGTCGACAGCGGATTGGAGGCGGCCAGCACGACCTCGGCGCCGCCAGCCTGCAGCGTGCGCATGAGGTTGGCGGTCTCGGTCGTGACGTGGAGGCAGGCGCCGATGCGCAGCCCGTCGAGCGGTCGGTCGCGCTCGAACCGTTCGCGGATGAGGCGCAGCACCGGCATCTCGCGCTCGGCCCACTCGATGCGGCGGACACCTTCAGCCGCGAGATCGAGGTCGCTGACATCGTGGGCCGGGAGCGTGGTCGGGAAGGTCATCGGGGGTCGGTCTCCTTGCGGGTGAGCAGGCGCCGCAGCGGCGCGGTGAGGTCGGGCCACGGCGAGCCGAGGCGGTGGATGAGGCGCTCCTCGAATCGGGCGTGCTCCTGGTAGCCCAGCCGTCGGTAGGCGCTGATGGCCGGCGGGTTGTCCGCCCGGACGTTGAGCACCACCTGGTCGCAGCGCCGCAGCAGCTCGGCGGTCACCGCCCCGGTGACCGCGGTCGCGAAGCCGCGGCCGCGGTAGTCGACGTGGGTGAGGACGTTGCCGACCACGGCGAGCCGGGCGGTGGGACTGACGACGTGGGTACCCGCCGCGGCGATCAGGTGGCCGTTCACCCGCATCCCGTAGTACACGCCGTCGTCGACGGCGGTCGATGGCAACCACGACGCGAAGCCCAGCTGGTACAGCCGGTTCAACTCCCCGATCTCCACCGGCAGGAGCCGCTGGACGGTGGCCGGGTACGGCCGGAAATGGGTCCGGTCGACCCACATCCGAACCATCTGCGGCCCGGGGTCCACCCGGTAGTGCGCCTCGATCGCGGGCAGCATCGCCGATCGCGCCGCGATGTAGGCGGCGCGTGGGCGGATGACGTCGCGCAGGACCGCGGCGATGCCCTCGGTGCGGCCCATGACGAACAGCGGCTGGGGCGTCGGGCCGGTGTACTCGAGGCCGACGGCGATCAGCTCCTGACCGTCGTAGGCGACGCCCCAGCGGGTGCGCCCGAACTCGCGCTCCTCGAGGTCGCAGATCGCATACGCCGCGTACAGCCGGTCCTGGTCGAGGAAACCGCGCAGCAGCGCCCGGTCGGTGGTCTGGCGGGCCTGCGCGGCGGACCGCCGGCCGATGACGACCGAGGCCATCAGCCCGTCGCCGCTGCGGGCGCCGGCTGGGCCAGACCGCCAAAGCCGGGCGAGGCCGCGCGACGCACCTCGCGCCGGGCCACCGCCTCGGCCAGGCCGTCGGCGTACGGGGCGCGGATGACCCCCTCGTCGGTGACGATCCCGCCGACCAGTTCGGCCGGCGTCACGTCGAACGCGGGGTTGCGGACATCGGTGTCGGGCGGCGCGATGCGCACGCCGCGGAACTCGAGCACCTCGGCGGGCCGGCGTTCCTCGATCGGGATGGCGTCGCCGTCGGGCGTGGCCAGGTCGACCGTGCTCATCGGGGCGGCGATGTAGAACGGGATCCCGTGGCGTGCGGCGAGCACCGCCAGCGGGTACGTGCCGACCTTGTTGGCCGTGTCGCCGTTGGCGGCGATGCGGTCCGCCCCGACGATGACGACATCGACCTCGCCACGGGCCATCAGGTGGCCGGCCGCAACGTCCGGGATGAGCGTGTGCGGGACGCCCGCCTGGGCCAGCTCCCACGCGGTCAGCCGCGCGCCCTGGAGATATGGGCGGGTCTCGTCCACCCAGACATGGACCGGTCGTTCGGCGTGATGGGCAGCCTGGACGATCCCGAGCGCCGTGCCGAACTGACCGCATGCCAGCGGGCCTGTGTTGCAGTGGGTCAGGACCCGCAACGGCCGGTCCTCGGGGAAGACGAGCGCGGCCAGCCCGAACGACGCCAGGCGACCGTGGTCCTCGGTCGTCTCGAACACGATGGTGTCGGCCTCGGCCCGCATCGCGGCCGCGATCGCATCGCCGTCCTCGGACAGCTCGCCGACCGCGGCGTAGGCGGCCATCACCCGATCGACCGCCCAGCGCAGGTTGACCGCCGTGGGTCGGGCATTGACCAGGGCGTTGGCGGCGCCCCGCAGCGTCGCTCGGCGTGCGTACGGGCGGGTCGTGCGTGCCTTGGCCCCGGTCATCGCCAGCCCCAGCGCGGCGACCTGGCCGATGGCGGGCGCGCCGCGCACGATCATCTCGCGGATCGCGAAGGCGGCCTCGGCGGCCGAATGCGCCTCGTACTCGACGAGGGCGTCGGGCAGCTGGCGCTGGTCGACGACGTACAGGACGCCGGTACCCTCCCGGAACGGCGTGCGGAAGCCGGTGGGAGCCGCCGGCACGGCAGGCGCCGCGCCCCCATCGATGCCAAGAGAGGACGGGTCGAGGATCGCGCCCGCCGCCTCGGCGGACATCCGCTGGAGCACCTGCGCCGCGCCGACGACACCGGCCGCGCCGTGGAACACCTCCCCGGCGAACTGCCGGAAGAACCGGCGACGGCCGAGGTCGGCGCCACCGTCGGCGGGCGCCGGCGGTTCGCTCTCGGGACGGGGCTCGGGTTCGTCAGCCAATGGCTTTCGTCGTCCGCGGTCCGCGGCTCAGTACTTGACGACGCTGGTGATGCGACGACCTTCCAGGCGGTCACGACCCTTGAGGAACTCGAGCTCGACGAGGAAGCCGAGCCCGACGACCTCGCCCTTGAGCCGCTCGACGAGCTCGATCGTGCCCTTGACGGTGCCGCCGGTGGCGAGCAGATCGTCGACGATGAGGACGCGCTGCCCCGGGCTGATGGCATCACGGTGGATCTCGAGCGTGTTCGAGCCGTATTCGAGCGCGTACTCGACGGTGATGGTCTCGGCCGGCAGCTTGCCCAGCTTGCGGACGGGCACCAGGCCGGCGTTCAGCAGGTAGGCCATCGGGGCGCTGAAGATGAAGCCGCGCGACTCCATGCCGACGACGATGTCGACCCGCTCGTCCCGGTAGGGCTCGAGCATGAGGTCGATCGACTCCTTGTAGGCGGCCGGATCCTTGAGCAGGGTCGTGATGTCGTAGAACAGGATCCCGGGCTTGGGAAAGTCGGGGATCTCACGGATCCGCTCGCGCAGCGCGTCGGCTGACATCGGGCTGGGACCTCCATGGGTCGGTTCGGAGTGGCTGGGTCGCCGGCCGGATCATGGTCGAGGCCGGTCGAAAGTCTACCGCAGCCGGAGGCGACCGCCGCCACACGGTCGGGCGCGCCGGCGCGCGGTCGCGGTCAGGCTTCGCGGACGACCAGGGACTTGGGATGGGGCGCCTGCGTGCCGTGGTGCAGCCGCCCGCCGACGAGCGTGGCGATCAGCCCGACCACGAGCGCGATCGTGAACCCGGCAGCGAGACCCGGCGCCGGACCGTCGCCCGCGCGCACGCTGATGGCCACGGTCGCGGCCGTGACCCCGGTGCCGAGCGCGGTGCCGAGCGAATCGGTCAGCGACAGCGCCGCGGTCGCCGCGCCCTGCTCGGCGGGTGGCGACTCGCGCAGCACGATGAGGGTCAAGGGGGCGTACGCGAGGCCCATGCCGAGACCCGCCAGCCCGAACGTCGGGATCGCCATCCACGGCGAGACCTCCGGCAGCGCGGTCCCCGGCCTCGCTCTTTCGGCCGCCACGGGCCGCGCCGAGCGCGTCA
>DAIUES010000021.1:0-9726 GCA_036844985.1 Candidatus Limnocylindrales bacterium | reverse complement strand
GCCATCCACGGCGAGACCTCCGGCACGAGCACGACCATGAACGCCGCCAGCCCGAGGACCACGACGATCACCCCGGCCCGGACGAAGCGGTCCGGCTCCCAGCGATGCGCGTTGCGTGCCTGGATCCACGACCCGACCGTCCAGCTGAGCGTCGCGGCGGTCAGGCTGATGCCGGCCTCGGTCGCACTCAGGCCGCGCCAGTTGACGAGGGCCAGGGCCACGTACGCGTCGACCGCGAAGAACGCGAACGTGAGCATGCCGCGCATGAGCACCGCCGTCGGCAGGCCACGGGCCAGGCGCAACGTGCCCGGCGGCGTGAGATGGCGCAGCGCGTGGAGGCCGATCGCCCCACCGACCAGCATGGTCGCCACGGCGATCGGCACGTCGCTGATCTGGAACCCGCCGAGCAGCAGGCCGGCGCCGAGGGCGACCCGGATCGCCAGCGGCAGTCGGCGGCGGAAGGACGCGGCGGCTTCGGCCTCGGGGCCGATAGCGGCCTCCGCGGCGGCGATGCGCCGGATCGCCGGCCACGACATCGCGGCGGCGAGGGCGATGAGCGGGAGGAGACCAAGGAACACCACGCGCCAATGGAGGTGCTCGCCGACGAACCCCGCGATCGCCGGCCCGATCACGCCGGGCAGGACCCACGCCGTCGACAGCGTCGCGAACATCTGGGGCCGCAGGCGCTCGGGCAGGCTGCGGCCGATGGCGACATAGGCGATCGGCGGCACCGCGCCCGCGCCGAGACCCTGGACGAAGCGGGCCGCGATGAGGATCGGCATGGACGGCGCGAGGCCGCCCACGACGAGGCCGATGGCGAACAGCCCGAGCCCCAGCCCGAACGGCAGCCCGAGGCCGCGCTTGTCGATGAGACCGCCGCTGACCACGATGCCGATGAGCGACGCCAGCATGAATGCCGTGAACACCCAGCCGTAGTGCTCGAGATCGTGCAGATCGCGCACGACGATGGGCATGATCGTCGAGACCGCGAGGGCCTCGAACGCGACGAGGGTGATGGTCAGGACCAGACCGATGGTGAGCTGGCGACGCTGCGGGGACCACAGTCCCCCGTCAGGTGCTTGGCTGAGCGACATGGGCCAAGTCTGCCACCACCGACGCGGACGGCGCGTCGGCCGTGCGTCGGGTCGCGCCATCGTCATGTCGCCGGCCGGCGATCAGACCGGTGTGTCCACCGCCGCCAGGCGAGCCACCACGGCCTGGGTCAGCTGCCACGCCCGCCCCTCACCGCTCGGGACCCGCATGCGGACCTGGTTCGAGGCGAACGTGACATCCGCCGGCCGGACGCCGGGCAGACCGCCATCGCCGAGCAGGCCCATCGCCGCGGACCGGGTGAGGCCCGTCCCGAACCGCACCACCAGGCGTCCGTCCTCGCGCGAGATCGAGCTGATGCCGGCGGCCTCGGCGGCGAGCCGCAGCTCGGCGACCTCGATGAGGCGGACCACCGACGCGGGCATCGGTCCGAACCGGTCCGTCACCTCCTGGCGGAACGCGGCGAGGTCGCCGCTCGTACGGGCCGCCGCAAGGCGTCGGTACAGCTCGAGCTTCTGGGCCACGTCGGGTACGTAGTCGTCCGGCAGGTGGGCGTCGACCGGCAGGTCGACCACGGCCTGCGGGGCGGGCAGGATGGCGGCCCGGCCCTCGCGCGACGCCTTCTGCTCCTCGACCGCCTCGGCCAGCATCCGCGAGTACAGGTCGAAGCCGACCGCCGCCATGTGGCCCGACTGCTCGCCGCCGAGGATGTTGCCGGCGCCCCGGATCTCGAGGTCCGACAGGGCGATCTGGAACCCGGCGCCGAGCTCCGACGCATTGAAGATCGCCTGCAGCCGCTTGCGTGCCTCGTCCGACAGGCGCTCGCGGCGCCGATAGAGCAGGTAGCTGTAGGCCCGCCGCGCCGATCGTCCGACCCGTCCGCGGAGCTGATAGAGCTGGGCCAGGCCGAGCGTGTCGGCGCGATCGATGACGATCGTGTTGGCGTTGGGGATGTCCAGCCCCGACTCGATGATCGTCGTGCACACGAGCACGTCGGCGGCCCCGTCGGCGAACGTGAGCATCACCCGCTCGAGGGCGCCCTCGGCCATCTGGCCGTGCCCGACGACGAAGCGTGCGTCGGGCAGCAGCCGGCGCAGCTGATCGGCCTGGGCCTCGATGGTCTCCACCCGGTTGTGGACGTAGAACACCTGCCCGCCCCGGTCGAGCTCGCGCAGGATCGCGTCGCGGACGAGGCCGGCCGACGCCTCGGCGACCCGGGTCTGGATCGGCAACCGGTCCTCGGGCGGCGTCTCGATGACGCTCAGGTCGCGGATGCCGGCCATCGCCAGGTTGAGCGTGCGCGGGATGGGCGTGGCCGACAGGGTCAGCACATCGACCTCACGACGGAGCCGCTTGAGCCGTTCCTTGGCGGCGACCCCGAAGCGCTGCTCCTCGTCGACCACGACGAGTCCGAGGTCCTTGAAGACGACATCCTTCGACAGCAGCCGGTGCGTGCCGATGACGACGTCGACCGTCCCCTCGGCCAGGCCGGCGATGGTCGCCGCCTGATCCCTCGCCGACACGAATCGCGACAGCAGGCGCACCTCGAGCGGGAACGTGCCGAACCGCTGACTGAAGGTGGCGTGGTGCTGCGCCGCGAGGACGGTCGTCGGCACCAGGACCGCGACCTGCTTGCCGTCCTGGGTCGCCTTGAACGCGGCACGCAGGGCGACCTCGGTCTTGCCATAGCCGACGTCGCCGACGACGAGTCGGTCCATCGGGGTCGACCGCTCCATGTCGGCCTTGACCTCGGCGACGGCGCGCAGCTGGTCGATCGTCTCCTCGTACGGGAACGACGCCTCGAGCTCGGCCTGCCACGGCGTGTCCGGCGAGAACGCGAAGCCGTCGGCCTCGGCCCGGGCCGCGTACAGCGACAGCAGCTCATCGGCGAGATCCGCGACCGCCGCACGGACGCGCTGTTTGGCCCGCAGCCAGTCGGTACCGCCGAGCTTGCTGAGCGCAGGCCGCTCGCCGCCGGCGTAGCGCGTGACCCGGGCGATCTGTTCGACCGGCACGAAGATGCGGTCGCCGCCGGCGAACGACAGCTCGAGGTAGTCGCGCTCCTCCCCCGCCCCGCCGCGCCGTAGCATCTGCTCGTAGCGGGCCACGCCGTGGTCGATGTGGACGACCAGATCGCCCGGCGTCAGTCGTTCGAGGATGTCGCGCGGCACGACCCGCCGGAGGGCCTTCGGTCGACGCACCCGGACGGTGCCGAACAGCTCCCGGTCGGTGACGAACATGAGACCGTCCGGGCCGCCGCCGAACCCGCCGTTGAGGCTGCGACCGACGAGAGCGACCGCACCGGCCGGCGGCGGCGCCACGATCCGGTCGACCACCGCGACCGGCGATCCGGCCTCGTCGAGGATGTCGGCCAGCCGCGCGGCCTGGTCCGATGCCAGCACGATCCGGGCGCCGTCCGCCCGCCAGCCGGCCACGGCCTCCTCGAGCCGGCCGGCACGGCCCGGTGGCAGCGACGGCTCACGCCACCCGAACAGGTCACCCGAGTTGCGTGCCCCGGCGGCCATCGCCACATCGCCAGGCGGCTCGGATTCCCAGGTCAGCTCGAGGGTGCGTGACGCGACGAGCCGACCCTTCCAGGCCCGCGGCGGCAGGTAGGTCTGCGGCCAGCTCGTTGCCAGTTCGCCGGCCGCGACCAGCTCGCCGCGCCGCTCGTCGGCCTGTCGCCACAGGAACGCGGCAGCCTCGGCGATGTCGCCCGGCTCGTCGAGGATGAGGACCGTGCCCGGATCCACGTGATCGAGGCCGGTGGCCGGCGCGAGCTGGGCTGCCCACACCTCGGCGGCGTCGCCGACTGCCACCGCCCGTGACGCGGAGTCCGAGCCAGGTCGGAGCGGGTCGTCGGTCGACCCTTCGAACCGGGCGAGGTCGGCGGCCAGTCGGTCGGGCAGCCGCGCGGCAGCGGTTCCGAGACGCTCGCGGATCGCGGCCACGCCCGTGCTCGGGAGCAGGAACTCCGACGCGGGCAGCAGGACCACTCGCTCGACGGCCCCCGTGGTCCGCTGGTCGGTCGGGTCGAAGGCGCGCAGCGAGTCGATCTCGTCGCCGAAGAACTCGAGGCGCACCGGCAGGTCCCGCGATGGCGGGAAGACATCGACGATACCGCCGCGACGGGCGAACTCGCCGCGTCCGGCGACCTCCGTGACGGGCGTGTAGCCGAGGTCGAGCAGGTCGCGCAGCAGGACGTCCTGGTGGACGCGTGCCCCGACCGCCAGCTGGCGCGGCTCGGCCGGCAGGTCGTCCGGGGCGATGGTGTGCTGCAGCAGGGCCTGCACGCTGGCCACGAGGACGCGTGCCTCGCCACGGCGCCATGCCGCGAGGGCAGCCACGCGAGCGGCGGTCTCATCGGCGACGAGCTCGCTCCGCTCGTAGGCGAGGGCCGTCCGCGGTTCGAGCACCGCCACGGCGGTCGGATCGCCCAGCCAGGCCACCAGCTCATCGGCGACCCGGTCGCCGATCTCGGCATCCCGCGCGATCCAGACGAGCCGCTCACCGATCGCCAGCGCGGCCGCGAGGTACGACTTGGCACCGTGCGGAACGGCGACGACCCCGGCGTGGCGACCGACCCGACCGACATCGGCCGGGCTGCCCAGACGCTCACGCAGGGTCGCGAACGAGCCGGTCCCCGTCAGCAGCTGGGGCAGGGCCGACAGGTCGGGCGAGCGATGCCCGGCGGCCGGCGGCCGCGACTCGGTCGATCGGGCTCGCGCACCGCCACGTGGCGCGCGCGAGGGGCGTGTGGGCTGCGCGGCGGCTTCGACGGCCTCGGCCACCTCCCCGTCGACCGCGCCGATATCGAAATCGACGGTCGGCGCCTCACTGGTGGCGTGGCGGGCCGCGAAGTCGGTGGCGACCCGCTCCGCGATCCGCCGATCACGACCGCGCCGGCCGCGCAATGGTGCTCGCGGCTGATCAGGCATCGGCATCGCCGTCGCGGGACCGGACCCTGCGCCAGCCGGTCTTCGTGCGTCGGATCCCGCTCGCGTCGGGCGGGCCGTCGACCTCGCCGGGCGCAGCGAGGCGATCCGCATCCGCCTCGCGCAGCTGGAACGTGTTGAACCGGTTGGCGGCCTTGCTGGTACCGTCCCGGCCCCACGCCTCGACCGCGTCGGCGGCTGCGTCGAGCAGCTCGTCGAGGCGCTGGGTCTCGTCGGGTGCGAACCGGGACAGGACGTGGTCGCGCCCGTTGCGCAGCGGATCGCCGATGCCGACCCGGAGTCGACTGAACTTCTCGGTCCCCAGCTCGTCGATGATCGAGCGCAGGCCGTTGTGGCCACCGTGACCGCCGCCCTCCCGGAAGCGGAGCTTGCCGAACGGCAGCGCGAAGTCGTCGGCCACGATGAGCAGGTCGGCCAGCGGGGCGTGCTCGCGGGCGATGACCTTGCGCACCGCCAGACCCGAGTCGTTCATGTAGGTCAACGGCTTGACCAGCGTCAGGTCCAGCCCGCGGTAGCGACCCAGCACCACGTTCGAGGCGTCGCGCTGCCGACCCCGGCCGGACCAGCCGGCACGTTCGGCCAGCCGGTCCATGACCAGCCAGCCGATGTTGTGGCGGGTCCCGGCGTACGGCGCGCCAGGGTTGCCCAGACCCACGATGACCTTCAACCCGTCCCTCCGCAGACAACACGATGTGGCCCGAATCCCGTCCGACCGCGACGACGTCGCGCGGGCCGGCGAGAGGGCCGAACGTCGATGGTACCCGGCGACGGTCGCCAGCGCCGGGAGCGGTGCCTCAGCGGCTGCCCGGGCCCTCGGCGGTGGTGGCGCTGGTCAGCAGTCGACGCTCCAGCGCGCGCATGGCGGCTTCCTCGACCGCCTCGAGGTGGTCCCAGCCGGTGATGTGGAGCACGCCGTGGACCACCAGCAGGCGCAGCTCGTCGGTCGGCGTCCAGCGCACGTCGCCGGTCTGGCCACCGGCGCCTCCCAGCGCCTGATCGGTCGCGCGCTCGACCGACACGACGATGTCACCGAGGTGCGTCCGTGACCGCGGCGGCAGCACGAACGACGGCGAGCTGCGGCCGGCATCGCCCGCCGCGCGACCGGGATGCGGCGGGAAGGCGGTCGGTGGCAGCAGCGGGAAGGACAGCACGTCGGTCGGGCCGGCCTTGTCCATGTGGCTGGCGTTCAGGCCGGCCAGCTCGGCGTCGTCGGCGAGGATGAGCCCGATCGAGGCCGGGGCTTGCGCGCCGGCGGCGTCGAGGGCATCGCCGACGAGGCGAGCCAGCGCGGCACCCGACAACGGCGATGTGACGCCCTCGCGGACATCGAGGTCGATCCGCCAGGGCCCTCGATGGATCGACCGGGTCACGACGCCGGGCTGCCGCCTCCGACCGCGGCGTCACCGGTCCCGGCCTCGCCGGCCCCGGCCCCGCCGGGCCTGGCGTCGACGGCCGAACCGCCGGCCACCGCCGCGCGACGCGACTCGAGCTCGACGATCGTGTTCTGCGGATAGGCGATGCGGGTGTGGTACATCCCGAGCAGCTGTTCCACGAACGCGGTCCTGATCCGTTCGAGGTCGCGCAGGGTCAGGTCGCATTCGTCGAACTGGCCATCGCTGATGCGCTCGTCGATGATGCGCGTGACCATCGCCCGGATGGCCGGCTCGTCGCGGGCGGCCAGCGACCGCACGGATGCCTCGACCCCATCGGCCAGCATGATCAGGGCGGCCTCGCGCGTCTGCGGCTTCGGGCCGGCATGACGGAACCGGCGCTCGTCAACGGCGGCCGCCGCCTTCGCGCCATCGACCGTCGCCGTGCCGCCGTACGGCTCGGCTGCCCGCTCCTTCGCCCGGGCGAAGAAGTAGCTCATGATCGCGGTCCCGTGGTGCTGCGGGATGTAGGCGATGAGCGCCTTGGGCAGCTTTCCGGCGTAGGCGATGTCGATGCCGTCGGCGACGTGCTGCTTGAGCGTCTGGGCGCTCACCTCGGGCTCGAGCTGGTCGTGGATGTTCTCGCCACCGGCCTGGTTCTCGATGAACGCGAGCGGGTTGGCCAGCTTGCCGACGTCGTGGTAGTAGGCGGCCACACGGGTGACCAGCGGGTCGGCCCCGATCGCCTCGGCCGCGCGCTCCGCGAGGTTGCCGACCATCAGGGAGTGGTGGTACGTGCCCGGTGTCTCGACGAGCAGCCGTCGGAGCAGCGGTTGGGACGGGTTGGCGAGCTCGAGCAGCTGGAACACGGTCATGATCCCGAACACCGAGCCGAGGACCGCGAAGGTCCCGATGGCCGCGACCGATGAGCCGATGGCCGACGCGCCCGACGCCAGCCACAGCTCGAGCACGCCGCGCACGTCGCGCGTGCCGAGCAGCGAGAACACCGACACGACCGTCGCGTTGACGACGAAGATGGCGATCGCCGCCTGGACGAAGATCTGGAGTCGGTCGCCCTTGCGGATCGCGACGATCCCGGCCAGCCCGCCGAGGAAGGAGAACGCCGCGAACTCGAGCGACCCGTCGTTGAGCACGCCGCCGATGATGGCGATGAGCGCGACCACGACGGTCGCCACCGACGCGTCGAGCAGGATCGCCAGCAGCATCCCGACGGCGGCGGTCGGGATGAGGAAGGCGAGCACCTCGCGCCCGGCCGTCATCTTGAGCGCGAGCGTGGTGCCGACCACCAGGAGCCCGATGAGCGCGAGCACGTTGTCGCGGTGCCACAGGGTCGGCCGGAACCGCCAGATCCAGGCGAGCAGCATCGCCACGACCAGGGCCGCCAGCAGGAACCAGCCGCCCAGGCTGGCGAACTGGGGTGCCGCATCCTGGCCGAGGCCGAGGGCGTCGATCGCCTCGAGGTCGGCGGCCGACAACGGCGCGCCCTTGCGCACGACGATCTGGCCGAGGGCGATGTCGACCCGGACGGGGACGACGTCTTCGGCGGCCTTGTCGCGGGCCTGGTCGGTGAGGGTCTGGTCGAACGAGGAGTTCGGCACGATCAGCGGCGCGATCAGCTCGGCGGCCAGCATCCGCTCGGCCTCGTCGAGGTCGCCGCCCATCCGGCTGGCGATGTCCTGACGAGTGGCCGCCACCTGGGTATCGAGCAGCTCCGTGCGGAGGGTGGCGTCGAGGACCCGCGCCGCCTCGGTCCGGACCGCCGCCCAGCGGGCCCCGGCGAGGCCGATGAGCGTCTGGCGGGCGGTGTCGCTGAGGCCTGGCACGACGACGTCGAGCAGGGACCGGCGTTGATCCTCGGTCAGGTCCGCCGAGAACGCGGTGTCGATCCGCCCGACCCGGTTCTCGAACGCGGTCGCCTGCTCGGCGGCGATGGCGATCGCCTTCTCGGAGGTGTAGTCGTACTGGGGCAGGACCGCCAGCCTTGCCGCCGCCTGGGCCTGTTCGGTCAGGGTCCGGCTTTCGAACGACGTCGCGCGCGGGGCGCTGATGTCGGCCTGGGCGACCTCGCCGACCCGGTACGTGACGGTCTCGGCGGGCAGGATGTCGGCGCCCAGGATCGCGGTCAGGACCAGCACGAGGATGGCCGACGAGATGCCGAGCCGGGTCGCGTCATTGCGTGTGAACCGGGCCAGGACGGGCGCGCGCTGGGCGAGCATCAGCCGTCGTGCCCGGTGTCGTCGTGGCCGGCCAGGTCGAGCCGTGCCAAGGCCTGCGCGACGAGGCCACTGACGACCTTGCCGTCCGCCCGACCGCGGGTCCGTGGCGCGAGCCAGCTCATGACCTTGCCCAGGTCACGCGCGCTGGCCGCCCCGGTCGCGGCGATGCCCTCGTCGACGAGCGTCGCGAGCTCGGCATCGGACAACGCCGCCGGCAGATACTCCGCGAGGATGTCGATCTCGGATCGCTCCTTCGAGGCCAGGTCCTCACGGTCCGCCGCTGCGTACGCATCGACCGACTCGCGCCGGGTCTTCACCTCGCGACTCAGGACGGCAAGGAACTCGTCGTCGGTCAGCGGCTGGCGATTCCGCTTCTCGAGGTTGTAGGCGGCGTTGATCGCCATGCGCAGCACGTCACGACGCAGTGCGTCACCACCGCGCATGGCGACGGCGATGTCGGTCTGGACTCGTTCTCGAAGGGACACCGGTGTTGGCTACCTCGGGCGGTCGTCAAGGGACGCCCGTGGGGCCGCAGGGGTGATGGGTCCGGGGACCCGGCTCAACCGGCCTGCGTTCGGGCGTTCTTCTTGCGCTTGGCTTCCTTGCGCTTGCGCTTCACGGAGGGCTTCTCGTAATGCTCGCGTCGGCGGGCCTCGGCGAGGATGCCACTCTGCTGGATCTTCTTGTTGAAGCGGCGCAGGGCGCTCTCGAACGTCTCGTTCTCTCCCACTCGGACTTCAGCCAATCGGTGTTCACCTCCTCCGACCTGGGTCTCGCGTCATGCGTGTCCCGGCGCGCGGCCGACCGGCCGGGACCCGACGTCCACGGCACGGCCGCGGAGCCGCCGGAGTCTACCCGAGGGGTCGCGAGGGGGTCAAACGACCGGCAGGCGCTGTCCGAGCACGAACAACCAGTAGGCGTCGATGATCGCGACCACCAGCCAGAACCCGATGATGTACGTCGGCCGGCGCAGGAAGCACTTCGTCCAGCCCACGCCGAGAGTGATGGCCCGTGCGTACAGGACGACCGCCACGAGCGCGACGATGAGCACGAACCAGGCCGGCCCGATGGCCCACGCGATGAGGCCGACCGTGCCCATCCGGCAGAACGTGA
>DAIUES010000020.1:0-21164 GCA_036844985.1 Candidatus Limnocylindrales bacterium | reverse complement strand
CCGGAAGCGTCACCATGGCCCCGACAACGTGAGAATGGAGGTTCGGATGCAGGTCGGTCTCATGGCGCCCCAGGGCTGGAAGGGCGAATACGACGGCTGGCGGCCTGGTGACGCCTGGGCCCGGACCATCGAGCTGGCACGCGATGCCGAGGCATCGGGGTTCGAGTCGCTCTGGGTGTTCGACCATTTCCACACCGTGCCCGAGCCGACCGACGAGATGACCCTCGAGTCGTTCGCCGTGCTGGCGGCCCTGGCGATGGTCACGACCAGGGTCCGGATCGGCCACATGGTCGTGTGCACGGGATTTCGGAACCCCGCCCTGACGGCCAAGGCCTCGTCCACGATCGACGTGATCAGCGGTGGCCGCTTCGAGCTCGGTATCGGTGCCGGCTGGAAGGAGGACGAGTGGCGCGCCTACGGCTACGGGTTCCCGCCGCTGCCCGATCGACTCGCAGCGCTCGGCGATCACCTCGAGATCATCAGCGCGATGTTCGCGCCCGGACGGTCGACGTACGAGGGGCGTTTCGCGCGGGTTCGCGGCGCGATCAATGAGCCGCGCGGCCTCCAGGAGCCACGCATCCCGGTCATCGTCGGCGGCAACGGGCCCAACGTGACGGCCGGCTACGCGATCCGCTACGGGGACGAGCTCAACTACGTCTTCCTCGAGCCCGCCGAGGTCGCCGAGCGGATCGTGGCCGTCCGGGAACGGTGCGAGCGGGAAGGGCGCGATCCCGCGACGCTTCGATTCTCCGTCTACGCCCGTGACGAGCAGATGCGCAACGCGGGAGCCGCTCGGGTCGAGGTGCTGGGTCGCTATCAGGAGGCTGGTCTCGATCGGCTCGTTGCGTTCCCGACGCGCTGGGCGCCGACGACCGATGCTCAGGCGTCGTTCGCGGACGATTGCCGGGCGGCCGGCATCGAGTTGGCGGGCGAGGTGGTGCGGGCAGCGGGCTAGGCACGGGATCGGGGCGGACGACCCGTCGGTGGCGCGGGCGGGGGCGACCGCGGCGCAAGACGACGGTGGCGCGGGCGGGGGCGACCGCGGCGCAAGACGACCGTGGCGCGGGGGTGACCGCGGCGCAGGACGACCGTGGCGCGGGGCGGTCGCCAAGGCCCCGGCGACCTGACATAACGCCAGTCCGGATGACCGTATGGTCGGTCGCGTGCTTCCCGATACGGAACTCAGGAGCGCTTCATGGGTCCAACCCGATCACTTGGTTCGCTCGATCGACGTTGTTCATGGTCGGCGCCGATGTTCAGTCAGTGACGCGACATACGGTTACCGGGATCGGCGTTGTGGACGGTCGCTCGACACGCGGAGCCGCCGCACGCGGAGCCGGCGCCACGCGGAGTCCTCGCCACGCGGAGCCGGCGCCCCGCGGAGTCGGGCGCCACGCGGAGCCGGCCGCGCCACGGACCCGGCAGCCCCGGGTCGATCTCGACCGGCTCACGCCCGCCCAACCGCGACGAGCCACGCAATCGCCGCGTCCTCAGCCGCGACCTCGGCCGATGCGGCCGATCCGCCCGAGCCGGGACAGCGGCCAGTACCGGAACCACACCCGACCGACGAGGAACTGGACCGGCACCGGCCCGTACCGCCGCGAGTCGATCGGTTCGCCGAGACCGGCTGCTGCGGCGGTCACCGGGGAGGCATCGGCGAGGAGCCATGCCTCGTCGTCGGCGAGCTCGAGGTAGCCGGACTCGAACGGCACGCGATCACCGGGTCTGCCGGCCACGCGCTTGATCGCGAGGGCACCGGAGTTCGGTTCCAGGAATGCAACCACCGAGCCGCGGCGCGGCCAGCGCACGATGGTCGGATCGACGAGCAGCCAGTCGCCCTCGACGATCGAGGGGTCCATGCTCGCCTGGCTGACGGCCAATCGCCACGGCCCCCGGAGTCGATCCGCCAATGACTCGGTACGACGAGGCCCCGCCGATCGGCGGGGCCTCGGGATGCGCATGGGGGGCTGGGTCAGCTCGGTCGGCCGGCGACCCGGGTCTTCTCTTCGCCGCCGGTCGCCTTCCAGGCGGCATCGATGTCGTCGATCATCGCGAGCAGCTGCTTCGAGTCGGCGGCATCGGTCGACGCCTTGACCTTCGACACCTGCTTGGTCGCGTTCCAGAACAGCTCGTGGAGGTTGGGGACCTTCTCGAGGTGCTCGGGCTTGAAGTAGTCGTGCCACAGGACGTCGAGATGGTGCTTCACGAGGTCGGCGCGCTGCTCCTTGATCGCGATGGCACGGGTCCGGAACGCCGCGTCCTCGTTGGCCGCGTACTTCTCGTTGATCTTGTGGCAGGACTCCGCTTCGATGCGAGCCTGCTCGGGGTCGTACACGCCACAGGGCAGGTCGCAGTGGGCTCGGGCGGTGGTCGTCGGCGCAAGCCATCGGGTCAGGCGAGACATGGGACTCCTTCTCACTGGGGTCGAGGGACCTCCACCGTATCGCCTCGGGGGGTCCATCCAAGTGTCCGAGCCTCGCTCGGGCATGTCAAACGCGCAACTGCCGCCGGACCGAGGCCGCACACGCCGGGTATCATCCGCTTCGATGACCGACCGAGGGCTGCCCGGCGCGGATGGTTCACCCGCCTGTCCGTTCGTCGCGTTCGCCGACGACCGCGACCGCCGTGGGGACCGACCCGACCACCGTCACCGCTGCTTCGCCGAGCCCGAACCCGCGCCGCGCGCGCTCGCCCACCAGGAGGCGTACTGCCTGTCGAGCGCGTTCCCCGTCTGCCCGGTCTTCCAGGAGTGGGCACGACGCGAGGCGGCCCACGCCACCCACGTGGCGGACGACGCGCTCACGACCGCTGCAGCTGACGACCCCGACGAACCCGCTGCGCCCCGTGATGCGATCGATGCGCCGCCCCTGTGGGGCGAGGAGGCGGATCTCGAACCCGAACGGCCCCATGTCGACCGCCGGGGCGCCGCGCCGGACGACGATGCCGACGATGACTCCGAAGCGTTCGAGCCGCGACCGCGTCGCAACCCCCCGCGCGACTGGGCGGCACCCCCCCCGTGGGCGGGTGGGGCGGGCGCGGGCTCCGCGGGCGGGACAGGCGGACGGCGCCACTCGCCGGCCGGGGACGGGTCCGAGCCGGACGTCGCTGCAGAGTTCCTGGCCGGTCGATCCGGTGAGGGCAGCGGGCTCGCCGGCAGCGCCGCGGATCGCCTCGCGAGCGGCGAACCGCTCGGCCGGCAACAGTCCCCGGAGCCGGCGCAGCCGCGCGACGCCCGCCCCCCGCGAGAACCGTCCGACAGCCATCCCCCGATGCCGCGCATCGCGTCGTATCGCGATCGATCGGACAGCCCGGCTGCCCCGGCCGATCCCGAGCTGGCCGGCCTGGTCGGTGGGGGCCCCACCGGGCCTACGGGATCGGCCCCGGTCAGGTCGGACGCGGGCCATGACGATGGCATCCCCGAGCGCCGGTCCGGGCGCCGACCGTCGGTGAGCTCGACGCGCGATCGGGCAGCCCGCGAGCGGGACCGGGCGCGCGAGGTGGCCGAGCGTGCCGGCCCGACCGACGGGCCCTCGTGGGAGCGGCAGCGGCGCTACGAGGCGTACCCGACCATCAAGACCCGGGCCGGGTTGTCGGGCGTGACCGTGCCGCGCATCGCCGTCCTGGTCGGCGCACTCGCCGTGGCCGCGATCGCGCTGTTCTTCCTGCCCGCGCTGCTCGGTGTCGGTGGGCGCGATCCCGCCAGCTCGGCTCGCCCGAGCGTGTCCGCGGCGCCGCCGAGCGCGTCACCGTCACCGACGCCCATCCCGGAGCCGACCGCCCAGACCTACACCATCAAGTCCGGCGACACCCTGTCGCGCATCGCCCGGGCGAACGGCCTCACGCTCGACCAGCTCCTCGAGGCCAACAAGGACACCATCAGCAACCCGAACCGGATCGCGGTCGGTGACGTGATCATCATCCCGTTGCCACCCGACGACGGCGGGGCGTCGCCCTCGCCGTGACCGCTAGCGGGGGGCGATGTTGATGGCCGTGATGCGGCCCGCCTCGACCCGGAACGTGGCGTCGATATGCTGGGTCGGCGCACCCGGTCGGACGACGAGCAGGTCCGCCTCGTAGGTGTTGCCGGTGTCGCGGATCTCGCCCGGGATCATCCGCAGGCCGGCCTCGCCGCGGAGGAACCAGCCGCCGACCCGCTCCACGCCACGCAGGGTCTGGACGCTGTCGCCGACATGGACCCGCATCTCCGTCTTCTCGTCCATCAGGTCGACCGCGCCCTGGCGATCGCCACCGTTCAGCTTCTCGAAGAAGTCTTCCATCGTCTCGACAGCACCCATGGCCGGAGTGTAGCGTCGGGCGCTCATGGACGCCGTCGACGACCCGCACCGCCGGCTGGAGGACGTCTGGCCGTTGTTCGGGCTGCGTATCCGCAGCGAGCGCCTGGTCCTGCGCCTGCCGCGCGACGAGGACCTCGTGCCGCTGTTGGACGTGGCCCAGGCCGGCATCCACCCACCCGAGGAGATGCCGTTCGGGGTCGCCTGGACCGACGCCACCGGCCCCGCCTTCGTGATGTCCTTCCTCCAGCACCACTGGCGCTGGCGCGGCATCTGGCGCCCACAGGAGTGGTGGCTCAACCTCATGGTCGAGTGGGAGGGACGCCCGATCGGGGCTCAGACCATCTCCGGCGATGACTTCGCGATCCACCGTACCGTCGACAGCGGCTCGTGGCTCGGGCGGGCGTACCAGGGTCGAGGGCTGGGCAAGGAGATGCGCTCGGCGATCCTGTCGTTCGCGTTCGATGGGCTCGGCGCGCGGGCCGCCACCTCGTCGGCGTTCCTCGACAACGCCGCCTCGAACGGCGTGTCGCGCTCGCTGGGCTACGCGGACGACGGCCGCGGTGCGCTCGCCCCGCGCGGCGTGTCACGCGAGACCCAGCGCTTCCGGATGACCGTCGACCAATGGCACTCGCGACCACGCCCGCCGGTCGACATCGAGGGCCTCGACGCCTGCCGCGAGGTGTTTGGAGCCTGACGGCCGAACCGGGGTCAGAAGCCGCCGCCGGCGCCGCCTCCGCCACCGCCCGACCCACCGCCGCTGAACCCGCCGCCGCCGCTGCCCGACGAGGCCGGCGAGTTGCCGATCGTCCCCAGCGCCGACATCATGCCGCCGAAGTCCGGCACGGCCGAGCCGGAGAAGATGGACGCCCCGCTGCCGGCCACGCCGGCACTCGACAGCGACTGGCCGCTCGAGTTCTGGTACCACACCGGGAAGTAGGTCGACGACGCCAGCGTCGGCTGGTCGCGGACATCCTCGAGGGACCGCTCAAGGACCCGCTCGATGTCGCCCTGCAGGCCGAGGGCGGTGCCCCACACGACCGCCTGATCGGGCGTTTCGAGCCAGCTGAGCCCGGCCCCGTCCACGACTTCCTGCATCGAGCGTGCCTGCTCCATCGTCTTGTGCAGCGTCCGTCGGTAGGCCGCCAGCATCGCCCGGATCATCGCGCCCGGCATCGTGACCGACGGCATCCCCTGGGCGAACGCGACCACGACGATGCCGCCGATGATGGCGGCCACGCCAAGCACCACCAGGCCGGACATCGGGATGTTCACGCCACCGATGATGGTGATGGCGCCGGCGATGATGGCGACGATGCCCTTCGCCGTCCAGCGCCCCACGACCTTGCTCGGTCGCTCGACCATCCAGCCGCGCCCGACGACGTGCGTCTCCAGCCTGGAATCGAACGTCCCGGCCGAGGTCCCGAACTCGGGCAGCTTGTCGGGGTCGATGAAGTGATCCCCCCCGGCGCCGAGGTCGCGGAGCTCGCGGAGCGCGTACTCCTCGGCCGGGCCGATCGGTCGCCGGGCGTTGAGCGCGCGGCGCGCCTCCTCGACCGCATCGCCGGCCGGCGGGCTGGTATCGATGCCGACCTTCTTGGACAGTCCCAGCAGACCGGGGTCCTCGCGGAACGCCAGCAGCCCGCGCGACGCGAGGTCGAGCATGGCCGTGGTCAGCGCTCGCCGCGAGGTCTTGCCGTCCATCACGAGCGCCCCCGACGCCGCGGTCAGGTCGGGCGGCGGTGCCGGCATGAGGATCGACGGGTCGTCGAGGTAGACCGGGTCCTTGCCGAAGCGCCGCCACGAGAAGAACGCCCAGCCGATCAGCCCGAGCAGGACGACCGGTCCACCGACGAGTCCGATCACGGCATTCACCTGGCGCCCGAGCTCCAGCCGCTGGGCGTGCTCCGGGGTCGCCGCGGCGTCGACCTTGTCGAGGGCGATGCCCAGGGCACCGTCGAAGTCCGCGTTGCGCAGGAACGGCAGCATGTCGTTCTCGTAGATCGACTGGCGTTCGCTGTTGGACAGGAAGGTCGCCTCGAACCCGGGGCCGGCGTACAGCTGCACCTGGCCGTGCTCGTGCGAGGGATCGATGTCGAAGAAGATGGCCAGGCCGTCGTCGAAGCCCTTCCGGCCGACGCCCCACTGATCGATGAGGGCGGCGGCGCGGGCGTTGGTCTCCTCCGTCGTCACGCCGTAATCGACCGACTCGCTGTAGACGACGAGCTCGGCGCCGGTCCGCGCCTCGATGGCATCGATGGTCGCCTCCGCCCGGGCGATCGCCCCGGACGACAGGATGCCGGCGAAGTCGTACACGGACTGGTTCTCGATCGGGTCCGGGAACGGCGGTCCGGGACGGAGGTTCGGCTCGCCCACGCCGGGCATGGCGCCCGGCTGGAGCGTCTCGGCGACGATCCGGCTCAGAGCCACGAGGATGGCCGACTCGAGGTCGCCGGTCCGGGCGAGGTCCGCCATCTCGCCACCGATCTTGGCCTGCACGTCGGCATCGACGAAATCGGCGAAGCCGGCGCCACCCACCAGCGCCACGCCGGCGACCGAGCCGTCGGGGGAGATATCGGCGAACAGCGCCGCGCCGCGCCCCGCGTCGCCGCCGAGCTGCCAGGCGTCGACGAGGGCCTGGCCGTTCGCGGTGGTGTCGACCGAGGTGGTTCCCGGGTCGAGCCGCTGGGTGTAGACGACGACGTCGACGCCGCTCTGGGCCTCGATCCCGTCGGCGACCTGCTCGGCGTTGCCGCGGGCCGCCGGATCGAGCACATCAGCGGTGTCGTACACGGCCTGGCCGGCGATCCGATCGGGGAACGGCGGTCCGGCGGCGACCACGAGCCCGGCCCCGGCCAGCGACATCGCGAGGACGGCGACCATGGCGGCGACGAGGATCTGGTACGTGCGACGGGCCATCGTTCGCAGGATAGTCCGACGGCGGACCGGGTGGGGGCTCAGCGACGACCGCGCGCCCGGCCGAGGGTCATCGTCCCATCGGCCGCGAGCATGACCTGCGGCGGCGTCGGACGGCCGTTGTAGGTCGATCCGAGCGAGGCGGCGTAGGCGCCGGCGTCGGCGATGGCCAGCAGGTCCCCGCGGCGGAGCGGCGGGAGGTCGTGCGTGCCGAGCGAATCGGTGGATTCGCAGATCGGCCCCTCGACGCGCGCCGGCGTCCGCTCGCCTGCTGCCGGTCGACCGAGCGAGGTCAGGGCGACGATCGGATGGCGCGCGCCGTACAGCGCCGGGCGGATGAGCTCGGTCATGCCGGCGTCCAGGATCACCTGGCGGCCGGCCCGCTCCCGGACGTGCAGCACGCGCGCCACCAGCCAGCCG
Organism: Candidatus Limnocylindrales bacterium; assembly: GCA_036844985.1. GTDB lineage: Bacteria > Chloroflexota > Limnocylindria > Limnocylindrales > CSP1-4 > SPCO01. The sequence goes on along the minus strand of DAIUES010000020.1, from coordinate 13,536 downwards.
GCGCGGGCCACGAGCGCGCGTCCCGGCTCGATGGCCAGGCGCGTCGGGCGGCGATCGGTCGGGACGGCCTCGAGCAGGGCCGGCAGCTCCCGCGCGAAGCGTTCCGGGCCGGGTGCCGGCTCGCCGATCGGCAGCACCGGGAACCCGCCGCCGAGGTCGAGTGTGTCGAACGTGGCGATGGAGCCGCGCCACAGCCCGGTCAGGGCGAGCCCCTTGCGGACCGCCTCCCGCCAGGCATCGACCGCGCCGAGCTGCGAGCCGACGTGGAGCTGGATGCCGCGTGGCCGAAGCGCGCCGTCCGACCCGCCGCCGGCGGCGATGGCGGCTCCGATCTCGACCTCGGTCATCCCGAACTTCGCCGCCCCGGCCCCGACGGCCAGGCCCGCCATCGTTTCGGGCGCGACGTCAGGGTTGAGCCGGAACAGGACGTCGAGCGGTGGGGCGCCGATCGTGCGTGCCGAGCTCGCCAGGGCGGCCGCCTCCTCGGGCGACTCGATCGCCACCCAGCCCAGCGGCGTGCCGTCGTTCGCGGCGCGCGCGGCCGCGCGCAGATCGGCCGGCGTCTTGCCGATCCCCTCGAGGGTGATCCGCCGGTTCGGAAGGCCGGCCCGCCGGGCGAGCGCCCATTCGCCGCGCGAGACGACGTTGGCACCGAAGCTCTGGGCGGCGACCGCCGCGATGATGGCCGGGACGTCATTCGCCTTGACCGAGAACTGGCGGACGATCGGGTCCGGGAACGCGTCGCGCACGGCGGCACACGCCGCCGCCAACGCGGCGAGGTCCGTGACGAACGCCGGCGTGCCGAACCGACGTGCGGCGACGCGCAGCCGGTCCGCCAGTCCGCCGTCGAGCGGCGGCCCGGGATCAGTCAGGGACGACCATCCCGATGATCGTGGTGATGACGCTCAGCACGACTGCCCCGATCACGGCGGCGACGAGGGTGTCCGCGGTGAGCAGGTCCGGCGGGAAGTCACCGACCTGCAGCCGGAACCCGGCAAGGTCGGTCACGAACGCGGTCAGCAGGAGCAGGGCGCCGTTGATGAGGAACCCGACGAGGCCCATCGTCATGAACGAGATCGGCAGGGCGAGCGTCTTGACGATCGGTCCGACAAGCCCGTTCACGACCCCGAACACGACGGCGATGACGACCAGCGACAGGTTCCCGCCGTCGTAGCCGAACATCGTCGGCAGCAGTTGGACGAGGATGTAGAAGGCCACGGCGGCGATGACCGTGCCGATGACGAAGCTCCTCACGAGCGGTCCTCCTCTGGGCGGGGATGGCCTGACCTGCGCCGAGGATACCCGCTCAACGCAGCAGGAATCCCGTACCCAGCGGGTCGCGCTCGTCCAGGCTGAAGACCGATTCGCCGGTCCGGTAGGCGGACCCCTCGACTTCGGTCACGACCGACGGATACCCGCCGACGAGCGGTCCGTCCTCGATGATCCAGGCCTCGAACGCCGAGTCGACGATCGACCGATGGTGGAACGTCTGACCGATGCCGATCTCGCCGCGAGCGTGCAGGACCGCCAGTCGGGCCGACGTCCCCGAGCCGCACGGCGACCGGTCGATCTCGCCGTCGGCGAAGACCGTGACGTTGCGTTGGGCGCCATCCGCGAGGCGCTCCCAGAAGATCACGCCGTACACCCCCGCCAGCTCCGGTTCGTCGGGATGGACGACGTGGACCGAGCGTTCGATGGCGGGTCGCAGCTCGCGCTGCAGGGCGATGAGCGTGGTCAGCCCCGCTGGCTCGAGCGACAGGCCGGCAGCCGCCGCATCGACCGAGGCGTAGAACGCGCCGCCATACGCGACGTCGAGGGTGACGATGCCGCGCGGCGTGCGAACCGCCATGTCGCGCACGAGCACGAACGCCGGCACGTTGCGGAAGCGGACCGCCAGGACCCGCCGGTCCGGTCCGAGCCGGGCCGTGCACGACAGGCGACCGCTCGGGACGTCCACGATGACCGCCACCGTGCCGTCATTCGGGTCGACGGTCCCGGCGACCCGGCCCGTGTCGATCGCCCACGTGACGAGCGCGATCGTGCCGTGGCCGCACGCCGTCGAGTAGCCCTCGTTGTGGAAGAACACGACCCCGATGTCGCCCCAGTCGTCATCGGCCGGCGTGACGAAGCCGCCGTACATGTCGGCGTGGCCACGGGGCTCGTTGACGAGCAGGCGACGGACCGGGTCGAGGTGCTCGCGCGCCCAGCGTCGCCGCCTGAGCACGGTCCTGCCCTCGAGCGGCGGGACGCCGCCGGTGACGATGCGGAACGGTTCGCCGCCGGTGTGGTAGTCGGTGGTGCGGATCGGCAGGCGCAGCGGGTCGAGCGGATCCGGCGGGTCGGCCGAGCGGTCGGCGGCGGGAGCCATCGACGCTCAGCCGACGCGGGCTTCGAGTCGGGCGCGCACGGCCGGCCAGTCGGCGGCCAGGATGCCGTAGTAGGCCGAGTCCCGGTGGGAGCCGTCCCCGAGGATGGTGTGGTGCCGCAGGACGCCCTCGAACGTCGCGCCGATGCCGAGCAGAGCCGTCCGCGACCGGGCGTTGCGGGCGTGGGTCTTGAACTCGACCCGCTCGGCGTCGAGCGCCTCGAAGGCGTGGCGCAGCTGGAGCAGCTTGGCCTCGCGATTGAGACCGGACCGCTGGTAGGCCGCGCCGAGCCACGTCCAGCCGATCTCGAGCCGGCGGTGCTCGGGGGCGATGGTCATGAACCGGCTGCTGCCGACGGCCCGCGCGGACGCGAGGTCGATGGTCGCGAAGGGCACCTCGGTCGTGGCAGCCGCATTCGCCCGGGCCTGGTCGAACCACGCCCGCAGGCCCGCGTCGTCCATCGGGAGCGCGGTGGTCCAGCGCCAGATCCGGTCATCGAAGGCGACCCGCGCGAGGTCGTCGAGGTGGTGCTCGGCGAGCGGCTCCATCCGGACGCGACGCCCGGCCAGCGTCACGGGCGTGACCCACGTCTGCGGCATGCCCGGATGGTACGCGCGTCCGTCCGAGCTCCGGGCAACTAGACTGCACCGATGCCCGCTTTCCGCACCCTGTTCGACGACTTCTTCGACGAGTTCGTGGCCATCGACCCCGTCAGCGCCACGAACATCGGCGACCACCGCCACGACCATCGCTGGCCCGACGCGACCCCGGACGGACGGGCGGCCAATGCGGCGTTCGTCGAGCGCTGGCTGGCCACATTCGAGGGTCTCGATCCGGGGTCGCTCACGCCGGACGAGGCCATCGATCGCGACCTCATCGTCCTCGAGCTGGAGGCCGAGCGGTTCGGGCTGACCGAGCTCCAGGAGGACGCCTGGGATCCCCTCGGCTGGGTGTACCTGGTGGGTGCGGGCCTGTTCCCGCTCATCGCCCTCGAGTTCGCACCCCTGGCCGACCGGCTGGACCGGGTCGCCGGACGGCTCGCCGGCATGCCGGCGCTGCTCGACGCCGCCCGCGAGCGGCTGGTCGGCACGGCCGATCGACCGGTCGCCCGCTTCCACACCGAGACGGCGCTCGACCAGCTGTCGGGCGTCACCGGCCTGATCGACGAGGCGCGCGCAGCGGCCGAGGCGGCTGCATCGAGCGATCCGGCCGCGGTCGACGTCCGGGCCCGACTGGAGGCCGCCGCCGCCCTCGCCATCGCCGCGGTCGACGACTTCGAGCGGCACCTGCGTGACGAGGTGCTGCCACGCAGCGAGGGGGAGGGCCGGCTCGGCGCCGACCTGTTCGCGCGGAAGATGCGCCACACGATGCGTTCGGACGCCCTGACCCCGGACCGCATCCTGGCCGACGCCGAGCGGCAGTTCGAGATGGTCCGGGCGGAGATGGTGAGGCTCGCGACCGAGTTGTGGAAGACCTGGCGACCCGACGTGCCCCGGCCCGCGGACGAGGCGGCGCTCGTGCGCGGCGTGCTCGATGCCATCGCCGACGAGCACCAGGAGGCCGACGCCCTGCTGGCGTTCTGCCGCGCCGAGAACGCCCGGATCGAGGCGTTCTGTCGCGAGCGTGACCTGATCGGCATGGCCGACGAGCCGATGGACATCCGCTGGACCCCCGAGTTTTTGCGGGCCACCGCCGGGGCGATGCTCATCGCCCCGGGCCCGCTCGACAAGGGCCTCGAGACGTTCTTCGCCATCACCCCGATGCCGGACGACTGGTCGGCCGAGCGGCGCGAGTCGTACCTGCGCGAGGACAACGACCGGATGCTCCGTCTGCTGACGATCCATGAGGCGGTGCCCGGCCACTACCTCCAGGCGGTCTACGCGAACCGGGTCGCGTCGCTGCCGCGCGCGATCTTCTCGAGCGGTCTGTTCGCTGAGGGCTGGGCGGTCTATGTGACCCAGGTGATGATGGACGTCGGCTACGGATCGGACGATCCGGGCCTGCTGCTCACCCACTGGAAGTTCTACCTGCGCTCGATCACGAACGCGATCATCGATGCACGGATCCACATCCACGGCATGACCGAGGCGGAGGCCGTCGAGTTCATGGTCAACGGCGGGTTCCAGGAGGAGGCCGAGGCGCGCGCCAAGTACGACCGGGCGCGGCTCACCTCGACCCAGTTGTCGACCTACTTCGCGGGGTCCGTGGAGATGTGGGACATCGAGCTCGAGGCACGGCGACGGGCGGCGACGGACGCCGGCGCGGATCCCGGATCGGTCGTGGCTCGCGAGCTACCGGGTGGGTTCGGCGTGACGCCGGGGTTCCGCTACCGGCCCCACCTCGAGTCGGTCATCGGTCACGGCGCGCCCCCGACGTCGCTGCTGCGCCGGATGCTCTGGCGCTGACGTCGCCGGGTCGGTGCCCCGGGCGCACGCAGTGCGGCGAGCATCGACTCGACCCGGTAGCCGGCGTCGGCCGCCGCCGCGACCAGTCGCTCGAACCGGGCCTGATCGGGCGGGGCGCCCGTCTCGATCGCGTCGAGCCGGATGGCCCACTGCACGAGGGCGGCGAACCGGTCCCGGTCCAGCCAGTCGGTGCCATCCCAGGTGTTGACCCCCATCGCCGTCCGGACCCGGTGGTTCGCCAGCCACCGTTCGAGCAGCCGGAGGTCGGCCAGCCGGCCCCGACCGCGGATGCGCGACGGCCTCGGCAGGGCCAGCAGCAGGCCGATCCGTTCGGCCGTCGCCCACGCCGCGGCCTCACCGAGGCCGGCCGAGCGCCAGCCCGCGGCGACGACCGGGCCGAGCCGCAGCTCGTCGTACCAGGCCGCGCTGGTCGACTCCATGTCGGCGCCTGGAGCGAGTGCACCGAGCCGCGATAGCACGAGCCAACCGAGGACGGCAGCCCGGTCCGCGCGCGGATCGACCGCCACGTCGTCGCTCGTCACGGACCGCGCGAAGACCTCGCCGACATCCTCGCGGATGGACCGCGCGGTCGGGGCCGGTTCGCCCTGCACCCCGGTCGCGTCCACGACCGCCGCCAACACCGCGGCGAGCCCTGCCTCGAGCCGATCGAGGGCGTCACGCTCGGCCGTGCCGTCGAGGACCGCCCCGACGTCACCACCAGTGAACAGCGCCCGCAGCGGTCGATGGACCGGATCGAGCTGGACCTCGCGCAGGGCGTCCTCGAGCGAGGCCACGCCCGCCCCGGCGAGCCGCTCGGCGAGGCGTCGCCACTGGCCCGCCGACCCGTCGACGAGCTCGCGGAACTCCCAGTAGACGTGACCCTCGTACGCATCGAGCGACAGCCACAGCCCGTGCTCCCACAGGTCGCGGCTCGAGCGCAGGTAGGACAGCCCGGACCGGGCGTCGCTGAAGGCGACGAACACCGCCGCATCGTTCGGCAGGCCGAGACCCTCGGCGAGCGACCGACGCACGAGCCGCTTCGAGCCGCTCGCCGTCTTTCGGGCGTAGGCCGCCGATTCGCGGATCGTGCCACCGGTCGACCCGAATCGATCGTGGAACACGACCAGCGAGCGGGTCGGACCGCTGCCGTTCGAGTAGGCGAGGACGTGCTCGTCGATGCCGCCGCCGTCGGTGACGAGGTCGTACAGCAGGAAATCATGGGCCTCGGCGAACCACGAGCGACGACGGAGCAGCGGGACGAGCTCGCGTTCGTGGCGCTCGACCAGCGCCGTGTCGGGCGCTTCGTCGAGCCGTGCCCGTCGGAACTCCATGCCGTACTTCTCGCCGAACCCCTCGATCTGGCCGTGCCCGAGCATCGGCAGGCCGGGCATCGTGGCGAGGACCATCGCCACCCCGAAGTACTTGTCGCCCTTGCCGAACTGCTCGACCGCGGTCTCCTCGTCGGGGTTGCTCATGAAGTTGACGTACCGCCCGAGGATCTCGGGATCGAACTCGATGGTCTCGCGGATGAGCTTGCGGTAGCTCGCCCCATCCTCGTCGCGGAGCATGTGCATGAACGCGCTGTTGTAGACGCGGTGCATGCCGAGCGTCCGCACGAAGTAGCCCTCGAGCATCCAGAACGCCTCGGCCAGCAGGAGGGTGTCGGGCACCTCGGCCGCGACCCGGTCGACGACCTCGCGCCAGAACTCGACCGGCATCCGGGCGTCGAACTCGGCCTGGCGCATGGCGTGCTCGGCCCGCGACGGGATCCCGTCGCCTGATCCCGGTTCCGGCCACCACAGTCGCCGGATGTGCCGCTTGGCTAGCACCATCGCCGCGTCGAACCGGATGACCGGGAAGCGCCGCGCGACGTCGATGATCACCCGGATGACCTGCTCGCGGACCTCCGGCTTGAGGAAGTCGAGTTGGGCCGTGTCGTTCCACGGGAAGCTCGTTCCGTCGTTGCCGTGGTAGACGAACCGCTCGTCGCCGGTCGCCCGGTCGATCCGCTTGAACACGACCGCGGCATCGCTGTCGTCCCAATAGTGGTCCTCGAGGACGATGCCGACCCGCTCGTCGGAGGACAGGTCCGGGCCGTCGTATCGGTAGGCCGGGTAGGGCGACTCGGGCAGGGCCAGGAACCAGTCCGGATGGTCGATGACCCAGCGTGAGTCGATGCCCATGTGGTTGGGCACCATGTCGCTCGCGAGGCGGATGCCACGGGCCGCGGCGCGGTCGCGCAGGTCGGCGTGGGCATCCTCGCCGCCCAGGTCGTCGGCGATGCGGTAGTCGTCGAGCGAGTACGCCGAGGCGACCGCATCCGCGTTCCCGCGCATCCGCTTGATCTGCTCCGACGCCGCCGAGCGCTGCCACAGCCCGATCAGCCACAACCCGGTCACGCCCCAGCCGGCGAGCCGATCGAGCTCCTCGTCGGGGATGGCGTCGAGGGTGCGGATCCGGCGGCCATGGCGGCGCGACAGCTGATCGAGCCAGACGTACGTGCTCTTGGCGATCAGCACGACCCGCGGCATCCACGCTGAATCGACCGAGAACGCCTCCGGCTCCTCGGCCATGCCCCGGAATGCGGGCGCCCGATCCCGCCGCTCGGCTGCGCCGCCGCCGCCCATCCCACCGCCGAACCGGAGATGGAGCGCACGCTCCTCCTCGGCCAGGACGCCGATGGACACATCGAGCTGGTGGAGCAGGGCGTCGAGGTCGGACCCGAGCAGCGCGCCCCAGTGCTCGCGGACGTACCGCAGCTGGCCCACGAGCGAGGTCGGGGCGTCGCGAGCCGGAGCACGCAGCAGCTCCACCAGGCTGGCCGGACTGCCGTCGGGAGCGAGGTCATCGACCGGGGAGCGGCCGGCTGCATCGGTGAAGGCGCGCTCGAGCCCCGCGACCACCGACCCGTAGTCGCCACCGTCGCCCAGGACCCGATCGTCGACGAGCTCGCGCAGCGGCCCGAGCGCCGGATTCTCGTTGCTGATCCGGGTCAGCAGCAGCTCCTCGAGGCGGTCGGCCGGTGGGTCGACCGCCCCGTCGCGCCCCGGGTAGGCGGCGGCGAACCGGTCGAGCACGCCGTCGACGACCCCGCCCAGCGAAGCCCGGAGCGCATCGAGGGCGGACGCCATCGACTGGCCGCCGGACCGGGCATCGTGGCGGGCGACGAGCAGGTGGCCGACCTCGTGGAGCAGGCCGAGGGCCGCGATCTCACCGGCCGCGACCGACGGCGAGCCCGGCGGGCGGGCGCCATTCATCTCGTCGGCCAGGCGGCGGACCGCGGCGAGGTCCGCGGTCGCGAGGTCACCGCGAGCGGTCAGCAGGACGTCGTCGATGGCGTACCGCTCGCGCGCCGTGCCGCGTACGTGGAAGTCGGGCATCGTCGAAGGATGGCACGCGGTCGCCCCCGGCGGGGCTCGGGTCAGCCGGCCGCCATGCTGTCGATCGGCCGTCCGGCGGCCGCGTGCTCGATCGCCCGGCGCAGGAGCTCCAGGCCGGACGGGTCGAACTCGTACGACCACGGCCGGATCCGGTCGGGGTCGCGGAAGCGCTGGTCGAGCCCGGCCGCCATCGCCTCGCGCGACACGAGGATGAGGTCGGCGCGGTCATCGACGGCACGCAGCTGGTCGGCTTCGCCCAGCGGCGCGGTGACGATGTCGATGCCGGTCGCACCAGATTGGCGGAGCGTTTCGAGCATGTTCGCGGCGCCGCGCTCGCTGCCACACACAAGCCCGACCGTCGAACCCATCGGCAACCCGGCAACCTCGTGGACGAGCTCGAGGTAGCCCGGACCCACGAGCATCGCGACGACCGGCACCCGGCCATGAGCCAGTGCCTGGCATTCGTCGGCGTGGAACGTGGTCGTCGCGACCAGGTCGTAGTGGAACCGATCGAGCCGCTCGGGCAGGTCATCGATGAGCGTGCCCTCGACCTCGATCAGGTCGGGGAAGGCGTCGACCAGGCGTTCGGCGTCGTAGCCCGCGTCGGCGTTGGTGCACTCGGCGAACAGGACGTGGACACGCGGTCCGGGGCGCTTGCGCTCGGTGGCGGCGGCGAACACGGCCGCGGCGACCTCGTCGGCGGTGAACCCGGCATGGGCGGCCCGCCGGAGCATCTCGGCGACGACGCCGGCCAGCGCTTCCGCGCCACGCCCCTGCGGCGGTCCGGCCGCGACGTGCGTGCCGGCTCCGTGGCGGCTGGTCACGTAGCCCGCCTCGGCCAGGCGGCGGTAGACGGCCCGGATGGTGTTGGGGTTGACCCGCAGGGCGGCGCCGAGCTCGCGGACCGGCGCGAGGCGGGCACCCGGCAACAGCCGGCCGGAATCGATCTGGTAGGCGAGCTGCCAGTAGATCTGGGTGGAGATCGGGACGTCGGAGTCGCGCTCGACATCGAGGCTGCCGCCGGCGGCCTCGGACGGAGCGGCCGATGGGACCATTTCATCCATTGACATAGTCAAGTAGTCCAAATAGACTCGTACTTGGCCTAATCAACTATAGCAACAAGGTAGGTACCCGCCATGATCGGGTTGATCATCTTCGCGATCCTGGCCGCGGCGCTCGTGGCCCTTGACATCGCCGCGCTCCGCTGGGGCGCCGACTCCCGTCCGCTCGACCTCGACGGTCGTCGTGGGCCCCTCGGGACCCGCCCGACCGCCTGACATCCTGGCCGGTCCGCCGGCCCCAGATCGTTCTTCCTCCCCTCCTCAGCCCGTGGCGCGCAGGCCGCGGGCTGACGGATTCCCGGCCCCGTAGCCGGTCAGCCGCGGCGCCGCTCGCCGACGGCGGCCAGGGCCGCATCCAGCAGGGTCCGGCCATCGTGGCGTCCCGGCGCCTCGATGTCGGCGAGATCGGCGTCGAGCCGCGCCTCGAGGGCAGTCCCGGACGCGCGATCGATCAAGCGCGCTGCTCGTGTCGCCGAGCGCAGGGCGCCGTGCGTCTCGGGACGATCCGGATGCTCCCAGAACCAGGCGCACGACGCGAACATCGCCAGCCGCCAGCGCTGGGCGTGGAGGACGGCCGTGAACCTCGCCACATCGGCTGGCCCGGCCGACGCGTCCAGGTGCTCGGCGGCGAAGTCGGCGTCCGTCCGCGACCCGATGACCACGTCGACGTAGGCATCCCGCGCCGCCCACGAGTCGGGCCTGCCCGGAAGGTCGCGGAACAGCTGGTCGGTGGCCGCGTCGATGCCGCCCGCCAGCCGCTCCAGGGCGATCCGCAAGGGGAGCTTCCAGTCGCCGTCGGGGACGCAGGCACAGCCGGCCGCCCAGCGCGTGACGCCGTGATGGCAGCTCCACGACGTTCGTTCGCGCAGGTGCGCGACCGGCAGGCCGCGCGCCGTCGCCCGCGCGATCGCGGACGACAGCGACGTCCGCTCGAAGGGCCGGCCGGGTGGCGCCGTCGCACCGACGAGCCGGGCGAGGAAGTGCTCGCGCAGGGCCTGGTGGTGGCCGTACAGCTCGCCGTCGCTGGCGATGACGACGAGCGGATCGGCGCCATCGAGCGCTGCGGGCATGTCGGCGAAGCGGGGAGCGATCCGCTCCGTCACGAACCGGTCGGCATCGACCGTCGCCGCGGGGTCGAACGAGACCGCTGCGGACAGGAGGCCGTCGTAGATGGCCGCCACGATCGAGCGACCGCCGCCGAGGTCGAGCCGGACCGGCCGGCGCGTGTCGACGTCGCCGCCGACCTGCCACGGCGCGAGGATGGTGTGCTCGATCCCCTCGGCCGCGAGCAGCCGCAGCGTGTCGAGGTCGACGGCCGTCTCCGGCAGCCACATCCCGACCGCCCGTCGCCCGAAGCGGACCTCGAAGTCGCGCAGGCCCCAGCGGATCTCGGTCCGCCGGTCGGCGGCGGAGGCCAGCGGCAGGATGGTGTGATGGAACGGCTGGGCCATCCCGTTCGTGCCGCGATCACCGTCCACGAAGCCGCCGTATGCGACCGGGTCGCCCTCGTCCGAGGCGAGCCAGCCGGCCAGCGTCGGCCCGATGTCCCACGACATCGCGGCGAGGTTGCCGGCCAGTGCGTTGGGCCGATAGCAGTCGGCGCTGATCCGTTCGTTCCAGTCGCGCGCCGGGGACGCGCTCGGGTCGAGCGGCATCCGCCCGGAGAAGGGGTCGAGCCGCGGCGGCTGGTAGAAGTGTCCGTGGACGACGAGCGCCGGGCTCACGCGGGGTCGCCGCCTCCGTCGTCGGCCCGGTCGCGGGTCGTGGCCACGACGTGGCTGACGGTCCGGCCCCAGCGCTCGCCCGGCGCGAGTCGGATCGGCCAGGACAGCAGCAGGCCGGAGCCCTGATAGACGCGCTCGAAGCCGTCCTCCGAGTTGGAGACCGTTTCGATCGGCGCCCACCACGCGTCCGCGGTACTCGTCGTCGTCGTGACCGAGATGCCGATGTCGTCGTTGCCCTGGGCGATCGTCGAGAGGGCTTCGGCGACCCCGGACGTGTCGTGCCCGCGACGCTCGCCGCCGACGTCCCACCACGCCGCGGGATTGCCGCCGCCGCCGAGCATCGTCGTCGCCCACTCCACGCCGAGGCGCGCCTCGACCGGCGGGCCGCCCCGATGCTCGATGGCGACCTCGAGCGCCAGGGTCGGCGCCCGGCGGTTGCCGCCGAGGGTCAGCGTCTTCGTCATCGCCAGGCTCGCCCCGGCCACCGTCGCATCGCGGCGCATGACGACGAACCCCGGTCGCAGCTCGACCAGCGAGAACGCGCCGTCGACCGCGTCGCCGAGCTCCGGGCTGCGGGCCATCGCCCAATCGTCGGGCGAGGCGTCGAGCGGCAGGAACCGGATCAGCCCGGAGCGGCGCTCGTAGGCGTCGTACACGAGATGATCGACCAGACCCGGCTCCTTGACCCGGAACGTGTCGTGGATGCTGGCCGGCGCGTCGGGATCGGCGGCGGGAGCCGGCTCGGTCGGTTCGCCGGAGCGTGCCCGGGCCCGGAGCGCCTCGTGATATGCCTCCGGCCGACGACGCATGACGGCCGTCAACGCATGGCGCACCGCCCGGATGTCCCAGTCGCCGATCCCCGCGCCGCCGTCGAGGTCGACCGTCACGACCTGGCCCTCGGCCGCGAGTCGGATCTCGTCCACGCCGTCCATGTCGAGGTCGCGCAGCTCCGCGGCGACCAGGCCCTGCGCGGCGGTGTCGGACAGATCCTCGGCCGCGATGAGGTGCTCGTGGGTGGCCAGCCGCATGTGGCTGATGTAGATGCCGCCGAACAGCCCGTGCCAGTAGCAGTCGTTCGATTGGCCCTGGTAGAGATGGTCGAGGGCACGGTCGCGGGCCGGGCCGGGCGCCATCTCGTCGACCGCGGCGGACACGCGCAGCATCTGCTTGTGGAGGTCGTTGACCTCGCGGTACTTGATCTGGAAGTTGCGCCAGAACGCGCCGCGCAGCCAACGCGCCTCGGGTCGGCGTTCGGCCAGGGCCTGGTGGAGGACCTCCGAGAACACGATGCTCTCCGCCGGCGGCAGCGCCCACTCGCCCATCTCCGCGTACGACCCGGTCGGCACGTACACGCGGCCGATCGGCGGGTGCGCCGCGAGCCAGTCCGACGGGGTCGTCGTGGTCAGCCAGTCGGCATTGACCTCGAGCGCCTCGAAGAAGCGGTCCACCCAGCGGCCGCTGCCCCAGCAGTGCTCCCAGGTCGTCGGCCACGCCCCGAACTTCTCGCCGTCATCGCCCATCATCCCGACCCGCCCCCCGTCGTCGGTGGCGTGGGCCCGGAGGTAGTCGATGACCTCGTCGACGGCACGGAACGGGATGCGGTAGCGCAGGCCCTGCTCGGTCCCGAACACGCGCAGGAGATGCCCCTGGTCCTCGGTCGTGTAGGGGCCCCACAGGTCGTCCTCGGGGATCGCCGCCGCCCGGAAATGGGCATCGTCGAGGATCGTCCAGGCGTAGCCGGTGGTCGCCAGCGACGTCGGCAGGTCCGGCTCCCACACCCGTTCGGCGAGCCACGCCCCGCGTGGCCGGCGCCCGAACCTGGCCGTCAGTTCATCGGTCATCCGTCGCAGTTGGCCGAGACGATCGCGCTCGGGCAGGGACGCGAGGACCGGCTCGTAGAAGCCGCCGCCGAGGATCTCGACCTGGCCCCGTTCGACGAGGGCGCGCAGCCGATCGACGAATGCCGGACGCTCGTCGATGAGCCAGCGGAGGAGGGGACCGGAGTAGTGCAGTGACAGGCGCACGCCGGGGTGGCGCTCGAGCGCGGCGACCATCGGCTCGTACGCCCGCTCGAACACCTCGCCGAAGACCCAGCCGAAGTTGCCGACCGGCTGGTGGTTATGGAGCGCGAGGGTGAGCGATATCCGCGGCGGCACGCTACCCGGCTTCCGTCACGACCGGTCGCATGACCGGGACGGGCACCTCGATGCCGGCGGCCGGCAGGTACAGCTGCTCGGTGTACTCCTGGAGCATCCGCGTCGTCGAGAACCGCCACAGGGAGCTGGCCATCGCGCGGCGCATCGTCTCGACCCAGCGCGTCGGCACCCCGGCGGCATCGCGATCGTAGTAGGCCGGGACGAGGTCCTCCTCGAGCAGGCGGTACAGGTCGTTGGCGTCGGACCAGTCCTGGGCGGCTTCGTCGGGGTCCTGTTCGCGCCCGCCGATCGCCCAGCCGTTGTCGCCTTCGTAGCCCTCGTCCCACCAGCCGTCGAGGACGCTGATGTTCGGGACCCCGTTCTGGGCCGCCTTCATGCCAGATGTACCCGACGCCTCGAGCGGCCGGCGCGGGTTGTTCAGCCAGGCGTCGACGCCCTGCACGA
>DAIUES010000019.1:0-21170 GCA_036844985.1 Candidatus Limnocylindrales bacterium | reverse complement strand
CGCCCAGAAGGAGAAGTTCGTCAGCCAGGCGGCCGAGCGCGGCGTCGAGCCGCGGGTCATCGATGCCGTGTTCAAGGCGTTCGAGCCCTTCGAGCGGTACGGCTTCAACAAGGCCCATGCCACGTGCTACGGCCTGATCGCCTACCAGACCGCGTATCTCAAGGCGAACCACACGGTCGACTACATGACCGCGGTGCTGACCGCGTTCCGGGCCAACGAGGAGAAGGTCGCCGCGGCGGTCGCCGAGTGCCGCCGGATGCAGATCGAGGTGCGCCCGCCGGACGTCCACGCCAGCCACCTCGAGTTCACGGTCGAGGGCGACGCCATCCGGTTCGGACTGCTGGCGGTCAAGAACGTCGGCCAGGGCGCCATCGAATCGATCATCGCTGCCCGCGACGAGGGCGGCCCGTTCCGGTCGCTGACCGACTTCTGTACGCGGATCGACCTGCGGCTGGCCAACCGCAAGGTCCTCGAGGCCCTCATCAAGGTCGGCGCCCTCAACGCGTTCGGCCACCCGGCCCAGCTGCTGCTCGGCCTCGATGACGCGATCGCGGCCGCCCAGGCGACCCAGCGCGACCGGATCACCGGCCAGACCTCGCTGTTCGACCTCGGCGCGGCCGAGGCCGACGTGTTCGAGCGACCGCTGCCCGCGGCCAGCGAGGTCCCGGTCCGCGAGCGGCTCCGCTGGGAAAAGGAACTGCTCGGGCTGTACCTCTCGGAGCACCCGATGGGCGAGGTCGCCGAACCGATCGCGGCCTACGTCAACACGTACGCCGCCGACCTCAAGGATGAGGCACTCGACGGCCAGCGCGTCGTCGTCGGTGGCATCGTCACCGGTCTCCGCTCGGTCATCACCAAGAAGCAGGAGCCGATGGCCATCGCCACCCTCGAGGACCTGCAGGGTTCGATCGAGGTCGTCGTCTTCCCTCGCCTGTACGAGACCACCCGCGGCGTCCTGCGCGACGGGTCGATCCTGCTCGTCGCCGGGCGGGTCGATCACAAGGGCGACGAGGTTTCGCTCCTGGCCGACCTCATCGCCGACTGGGACGACGCCTCGGCACGTGGCCCGGAGGCGTTCAAGCGCGACGTCGCCGCGGGCGACCGTTCCGGTGGCCGGGGCAACGGGCGTCGGCCGGTGGCGGTCGGACCGGGTCAGACGGCCGCGCGACCGGCCCAGGCTCCGGTGGCCGCCGGCGTCACTCCACGTCGCCTCGAGGCCGACCCCGATCCGGGCATGAACGGCGGGACACCGCCCCCGCGCTTCGAACCGCCCGACCCGATCCCGACCTACGTCGAACCGGCCGGTGTCACGGCGACGGGCAGTACCGGCGACGTCGCCGACACGGGCGACGAACCGGCGGTCCCCGACGAGGCCCGCGCCCGGATCGTGGCCGCGGCGTCCGTGGACGACCCAGTGGCGGCCGGCCCGGACACCGTGCTCCACGTGCGGTTCGAGGGTCGGGCGCAGGCGGATCGCCTGGTCGATGCGATGGAGACCGTCAAGCTCCTCCTGCGCGACCGGCCGGGTGGGACGAAGGTCGTCATCCACGTCCCGGCGCCGGGCGGCGGTGCCGCCTTGCCGATGGAGCTGCGCTGGGGCGTCGCCTACGACGCCGAGCTGCTGGCCGAGGTCCGTCGACGCTGCGCCGATCTCGTCGAGTTGCGCCTGACGAACGCCTGATCACCGGACGAGGTCCGGGGTGGGTCAGCCCCCGCCGGCCAGCCGGCGCACTTCCTGGACGGCGGCGATCCGCTCGTGGAACTCGGCCCGGATCGAGTTGACGACCTCGGGGTCGAGCTGCAGTTCGCGGCCGATCTCGTTGACGGCGGCCGATTCCTCCGCGGAGATCGAACCGCTTGCGGCGCTCACCGCGAAACACGCGCGGAGCACGTCGATGCGCTGCTGCTCGCTGGCCAGCGCGGTGAACTCGCGGGTCACGACGAAGTTATCGGTGCCGCCGACCGTGCGTGCCTGGAGCTTGGCCATCTCGGTCACCAGGACCGCGGTGGCCTCGTCCATCGCGTCGTGCGACTGGAGTTCCTGCTCGATCACCGCGGTCTCGGCGTCGCTGATGTCGAGGTCGGCGTTGGCCGCCCGCGCGAGCGTGTAGGCAGCCGAGGCCACGAGCCGGGCCTGGTCGGCCGGCAGCTGCTCGAGCCGGGCGACGATCTGGCGCACCGTCGCCGTCTCGCCGGCCAGCCTCGTGGCGTCCGTGAAGGCAGCCTCCGTGCGGTCGGCGGCCTGCGCATGCTCGGGGCCGGGCCCGAAGATCCGTCGGAACATGTGTCTCCCCTGGCGATCACTGTGTGTTTTCACCACCGACCGAACGCCGGGTGGTCGGCGGTCACGGCGACGAACGTCCCGCGACAGCTCGCGGTCACGATACCGCCGGACGACAGTTCGGCCTCGACCACGACCCGATCGCCGACCAGGTCGACCACCCGGGCGGTCAGCTCGACGGGCCGGTCTGTGGGCGTCGGGCGACGGAGCCGAACGGCATACTCGGCGGTCACGCAGTCGGGCGGGCGCTCGAGACCCCGGACGCGCATGAGATGGACCGCCGCCGTCCAGTTGGCGTGGCAGTCGAGGAGCGTGCCGATGACGCCGCCGTTGAGCACGCCGTCGAACGCCTCGTGGTGCGGCTGCGGCTGCCATTCGGCGACGAGGACATCGGGTTGGTCGCGCGACGCCCGGCTCTCGAGGTGGAGACCCCGCTCGTTCGCCGGGCCGCAGCCGTAGCAGCGCGATCCGGGTCCATAGCGTCGTTGCAGGCTCGGGCGACCGTCCATGGTTGGGAGCATAGGCCGAGCGGCAGGTAGGCTGTGGCGCGATGGCCATCCTGTTCCGCGACATCCGGCTCATCGATGGATCGTCGGCGATCCCCCGCGAGCACGTCGACGTCCGGCTCGACGGAGACGTCATCGGCACGATCGGCGCGCACGACGGCCGGGCGGGGCGACCGACGGACGCGACTGTCCAAGTCATCGATGGGGCGGGCCGCACGCTGCTCCCCGGGCTGATCGACGCGCACGCCCACTACACCTTCGACCCCACCGAGGGCTCGCTCCAGGACATCGCTCGCCGTGCCGACGACGAGATCGCGCGCATGGCGGCCGGCCACGCGGCCCGCGCCCTGGCCGCGGGGATCACGACGGCTCGCGGCGCCGGGTCGATCCGGAACCTGGAGGTCGCCCTCCGCGACGACATCGCCGCCGGGCGCGTGGCAGGACCGCGGCTCGTCGTCGCCGGCACGGCGGTCGGCACGATCGGTGGGCACGGCTCGGCGTTCGGCCTCGAGGCGGACGGTCCGATGGCGCTGGCTGCGGCGACGCACGCCGTGATCGACCAGGGCGCCGACGTCGTGAAGGCCGTGGCATCGGAAGCGGCGATGCTGACGACCACGGGCCTGGCCCCGGGTCACCTCGTGCACGGCGCGGCCGAGCTGACCGAGGCCGAGCTCGAGGCGATCGTCGAGGTCGCCACCGAACGCGGGATCCGGGTCATGGCCCACGCCCAGGACGGGACGTCGGTCAGCCGCGCCGCACGGGCGGGCGTGGCCAGCGTCGAGCACGCGTGGCTGGCCGACGTGGCCGCCATCGAGCTGCTTGCGGCATCGGGCGCCTACCTCGTGCCGACGCTCGTCGTCACCGACGTCAACCGTTCGCTTCCCGGCCTCACCGCACCCCAGCGGGAGCGCCAAAACCGCATCGAGCGACGCCATCGCGCGTCGACCGAGGCCGCGGTCCGCCTCGGTGTGCCGCTCGCGGCCGGCACCGATACCGGTGAGGTCGGGGTGACCGCCGACCTGCTGTGGCGCGAGATCGTGCTGCTCCATGACCACGGCGCGAGCCCGATGACCGCCATCCAGGCGGCGACGAGCAGCGCCGCTCGGCTGCTGGGTCTCGACCAGGAGATCGGCACGATCGCCCCCGGTCGGCGGGCGGACGTGGTCATGGTCGATGGCGATCCGCTCGCCGACCTGAGCCGCCTCGCCAGCCCGCGCCTGGTCGTGCAGGGCGGTCGGATCGTGGGCGGGCTCGATGGTCAGTCCGTGGCGCCGATGAATCGATAGCCGAGCCCGCGCTCGGTCCGGATGTAGCGCGGCTGGTCGGGGTCGTCGCCGAGCTTGTCGCGCAGGCGGCGGACGTAGACCCGCAGGTAATCGACCTCGTCGACGTACTCGCGTCCCCAGACCTTGGCGAGCAGCGTCGCGTGCGACAGGACGTGGCCGGAGTTGCGCACGAGGTGGTACAGCAGCTTGTACTCGGTCGGGGTGAGCTCGAGTCGTTCGCCATGGAGGCGGGCCTCCTGCGCGGCGAAGTCGACCTCGAGATCGTGCGCCTTGAACGATGGCGCCCGCGACACTGGCGGCGGCATGGCGACCCGTCGCAGCACAGCCCGAAGCCGGGCCATGAGCTCGAGGTGGTTGAACGGTTTCGTCACGTAGTCGTCGGCGCCGAGCTCGAGGCCCTTGACCTTGTCCATCGCGTCGTCGCGCGCGGTCAGCATCAGCACCGGGACGTCGGAAAACGCCCGGATCCGGCGCAGGACCTCGAACCCGTCGATGTCCGGCAGGCCGATGTCGAGCAGGACCACGTCGGGATGCTCGCGCTCGACGATATCGAGCGCCTCCTCCCCGGTGGTGGCCCCGAGCACGTCGATCTCGCGCCATTGCAGGGTGAACCCGAGGCGCAGGGAGTCGATGACGTCCGCTTCGTCATCGACGACGAGGATCCTCATCGCTCGTCGCTCCCTGTGAGGCCGTCGTCGTCGGGTCCCTCGGTCGGCACCGACAGGGTGAACGTGCTCCCTCGGCCGAGCTCGCTGTCGACGTCGATCCGTCCGCCGTGGGCATTGGCGATAGCCAGCGCGGTCGGCAGGCCGAGCCCGACGCCGTCCCGGGGGCCGCCCCGATCGGACCGACCGACGAAGAACCGCTCGAACAGCATCCGTTGGTCGTCGGCCGAGATCCCCGGCCCCTCGTCGCGGACCGACCACGCCACGTCCTCGCCGCGGTCGTGGACCGCGACTTCGACGAGCGCGCCGTCGGGCGAGAACCGGACGGCGTTCGAGATGAGGTTGACGAGCGCCTGTTCGAGCCGGCGGCGGTCGCCGTAGACGAACAGCCGAGGTTCGGTTGCCTGCAGGTCGATGTCGACCGAGCGCGTCTCGGCGACGGGTCGCAACGAACCGATCGCCTCGCGCGCGAGGTCGGTCGCATCGAATCGACGTGCCTGCAGGGCGATGCTGCCGGCGCGGAAGCGCGAGATGTCGAGGATGTCGCCGACGACCCGTTGCATCCGGTCGGCGTTCCGCTCGATGGTCTCGACGAGCGTTCGGTGTTGCTCGGGTGTGGGGTTGGCGTCCTCGCTCAGCAGCAGCGTGGCGCAGGTCCGGATGGCGGTCAGCGGGGTCCGCAACTCGTGGGCGATCGTCGCCGACAGCTCCGTGCGAAGCGACTCGAGCTCGCGCAGGCGCTCCGCCTCCGAGCCGGTCATGGCACCGTCGGTCAGGTATCGGGCGCCCAGGCTCGTCAGCATGAATCGCTCGCCGCTCGGGCTTCCCGAAGCGACCCGGACGAGGCCCAGCGACGACGCTTCCGCGACGAGGTCGGTGACGAGTCCCGGCCGCGGGCTCAGCCCGGCATGAACCAGGCGGTCTGCGAGATCGGTCGCCGAGCCACCATCACCCAGCAGGAGGAGCAGGGAGCGGAGGATGGGGCTCGGGCGTCCGGTGTCGGCGACCATGCCCGCAGCATACGGCCCCGCTCAGGTGACGGTTTCCACGCTGATGATGCGGTCGCCCGCGGGTGCATGGACGACGACCTGGTCGCCGGGTCGAGATCCGGACAGCGCCATGCCGAGCGGCGAATCGACCGAGATCCAGCCGTGACGGGGGTCGCCGTCGCCCGGGATGACGAGCGATGCGGTCACCGTCGAGCCGTCGGGCTCGCGCCACGTGACGCGGCGTCCGATGGCCGCGGCATCGGCGTCATCGACGATCGTGCCGGTCTCGAGGACGAGCCGGATGGCGTCGAGTCGACGACCCAGATCCCGATCGGGTCGGCGGGTCGCCCCGAGGGTGCCCCGTTTCGCCTCAGCGCGGAGCGCCGACCAGGCGGCGCGGGTCATCGATAACGGCGGGATCGAGGCGGTTCGCTGCATCGGGGATCTCCGGCTCCATCGAGTCATACGAGCAGGTGCACGGGCCGCCGGCGGCGCAGCCGGCGCAGCAGAACGGCAATCCGAGGTGGATCGTCGGGACGGCCGGTGTCGGCGCTTCGCACGTGGCACAGGTGAAGGGAGGGGTGTCGCTGAGGGATCGCATGCCAGGCACGCTAGCGGCCTGCGGGAACGTTCCACGGGAAGACGCGTGAACGCGACATGAACAACGTCGTCCGGCCCGCGATGTTCATGCGTCGTTCATGTCCGTCTCCGGCCATGTTCGTGCGCAAGGTCGATGGTGGAGGCGACGCATCCGCCGTACCTCATGGAGCCCTTCGATCATGGTTCACCTGCCCACCCGCACTGCCCAGGGCGCCGCCGCCCTCGATGCGGCGCACGCCCAGTTCGACGCAGCAGCCGACCATCTCGGCCTCGATCCGGCCATCCGGGCCATCCTGTCGACGCCGTGGCGCGAGATGACGGTCCGCTTCCCGGTCGCCCTTGACGACGGCACGACCAAGGTGTTCACCGGCTATCGCGTGCAGCACAACGTCGCCCGCGGTCCGGCCAAGGGCGGGCTGCGCTATCACCCGGCGACCGACATCGATGACGTCCGGGCGCTGGCGATGTGGATGACCTGGAAGTGCGCCCTGGTCGACGTGCCGTTCGGCGGGGCAAAGGGCGGCGTCACCGTCGATCCGCGAGTGATGAGCCCCAAGGAGCTCGAGGCGATCACCCGGCGCTTCGCGTCCGAGCTGGCGCCGGTCATCGGCGCGGACGTCGACATCCCGGCCCCCGATGTCGGGACGAACGCGCAGACGATGGCCTGGATCCTCGACACGCTCGCCGTGCCGCGTGGCGTCGCCGACCCGGCGGTCGTCACCGGCAAGCCGATCGCGCTCGGCGGTTCGCTCGGGCGGTCCGACGCGACCGGCCAGGGCGTGGTCCACACGCTGGCCGACGCGGCTCGACGCAACGGGCTGTCACTCGACGGTGCCCGCGTCGCCATCCAGGGCTTCGGCAACGTCGGTGAAGCGACGGCCCGCCTGCTGGTAGCCGCCGGGGCGCGCATCGTGGCGATCACCGACGTGGGTGGCGGTGTGCGCGACGAAGCCGGCCTCGATGTCGTCCGTCTGCGGCGCTTCCTCGAGGAGACCGGCTCGATCGCCGGCGCGCCGGGCACCCAGCCGATCGACAACGAGACGCTGTTCGGACTCGACGTCGACGTCCTGGTGCTGGCCGCCCTCGAAGGCCAGATCACGGCCGACAACGCGGGCCACGTTCGTGCCCGGATCCTGGCTGAGGCCGCCAACGGCCCGACCCGCCCCGAGGCGGACCCGATCCTCGCCGCGAACGGCGTCGTGGTCGTGCCCGACATCCTGTGCAACGCCGGTGGCGTCGTCGTCAGCTACTACGAGTGGGTCCAGAACCGCGAAGGCCGGGCGTGGACGGCAGACGTCGTCGCCGAACGACTCGAGCGGACCATGCTGGCTGCCTCCGAGGCGGTCTGGGCGCGCGCGGCACGTGATGAGATCACGCCACGTCTGGCGGCCCAGGTGATCGCGGTCGAGCGGGTCGCCCAGGCGACCGCGCTGCGCGGCGGCTGGACGGTCAGCGGCGGCTGACCAACCGAGGCTTGCAGCCACTCGGCATGTTCGATGCCGGCCGCCTGGCCCGGCCCGTCTCGTCAGCCCCACACACACGATCCGCACAGTCGTGCGTCGCCCGGCCCGTCTCGTCAGCCCCACACACACCATCCGCACAGCCGTGCGTGGCCCGGCGCAGAATCGACAGAAGACGGCGTATGGGGTGACGATCACGAGGCGCCTGTCGCGATCTCGTGTCTGGGGCTGACACCGAGCGCCCGATCACGCACCGACCCCCAGCGCCGCGCCGCAGAGACCCACACCGCGTCCCCTCAGCGCTTGAGGAAGTCCGAGACCTCGGGTTCCGGGCCGCGCCAGCGGACGAGTTCCTCGGTCGCGAACCGACCGTAGTAGTTGATGAAATGCGCACCGTGGCGCTCGAGCGCTTCGAGCACGGCGGTCTTCTTCGCGTCGCCCCGAACGCGGACCATGACGACGACGCCGTCGCCTCGCACCGCCGCCTCGTACCAGGCCATGTCCGGCAGTTGATCCATGAGCGTGAACGACACGAGTCGGCGCGTCCGCGCGATGGGTCCGTGTGCGGCGCCCGTCCCGCTCAACCGGCTGGCACCCTCACCGCCTCGAAGGACCGTGATGTCCCGGTCCGCGATCCCACCAGCGTGGACGGCCGCGGCCGCGGCGGCGCCCTGGGTCGCGTCGTCGAAGACCGCGAGCATGCGGTCGGTCGGGTAGCCGATGAACGACGTGGAGCGTGGCATCAGGTATCCCGCATCAGGTGGTGCCGAAGGAGGGACTCGAACCCTCACGAGCTTGCACTCAACGGTGTTTGAGACCGTCGCGTCTGCCATTCCGCCACTTCGGCGTGGTGCGTCCGCCATCCTAGCGCCTTCGACCGACGATCCCCGCGAGCTCTGACCAGAACCCACCGACCCCGCCGGAACCTGACCCCGGACCGTCACGTCTGCGGACCGATGCTAGACTCGCCCCGCCTCACGTCAGCCAGTATCGCCGTCCGGAGGGATCCACCGATCGTGGCGGACCTTCGCTCGACGACGGTCCCCGACGACCCCGTCCAGCGCCGCGACCTCATCCTCATCGAGCGTGCCCGCACGGGTGATCTCGATGCGTTCAACGACCTCGTGCGCCTGTACCAGGATTCGTTGTTCGCACTCGTGGTCCGCATGGTGCCCGACCGCGACCAGGCCTCCGATGCCGTCCAGGAGGCGTTCTTCTCGGCCTTTCGCAACCTCGCCTCGTTTCGGGGCGGGAGCGTGAAGTCGTGGCTGAACCGGATCTGTGTGAACGCCGCGATGGACACCCAGCGGCTGCGCAAGCGTCGTCCATCGCAACCGTACCCGGAGCTCGAGGACGAGAGCTGGCAGCCCAAGGCCGGCGACGAGGTCGATCCCGAGCGGATCGCCGTCAACGCCGAACGCAGTCGGGCGATCGCCACCGCGATGACCCGGATCACCGACGATCAGCGCACCGCCATCGTGCTGTACGACGTCGAAGGCTACGACTACGCGGAGATCGCCGAGATGACCGGCGTGTCGCTCGGCACCGTGAAGTCGCGCATCCACCGCGGGCGGCTGTCGTTGCGCGACATCCTGTCCGAGCGCATGGACCTGTTCCGTGGCTGATCGCGACGGGAACCACACGTCAGAGGAGGTCGTCTGACCACCGACATGACCGACCGATCCCGACCGACCACCCCACCGACGCATGCGACGCACGACCTCGAGCGCATCGCCGCCCTGGCTGCCCGCGATGCCGACCTTGACCCCACGGTCGGCGAGGCTGCGCGTGCGCAGGTGGCGGCCTGTAGCGCGTGTCGCGACCTCCTGGCGGACCTCATCGTCCTTGCCGCAGCGGTGCCCGTCGCGGCCGTCGCGAGCCGACCCCGCGACTTCACGTTGACCGAGGCGGATGCGGCGCGGCTTCGGCCGGAGGGTTGGCGGCGCGTCCTCGGGTTCGTCGGGTCCGCCCGCGACGGATTCACGCGACCGCTGGCCATCGGCCTGACGACCATCGGGCTGGCCGGCCTGCTCGTGGCTACCCTTCCGGGCGCGCTCGGCGGCTTCACCCTCGGCTCCGGTGGTGCCGCCACCCTGTCGACCCTCGGGAACGCGATCCCGGGACCGACCTCGAAACTGGACGGGACATCGTTCGAGGCCAGCGCGGCGCCGGCCGCAGCCGGCACCGGCGGGGCCTCGGCCGCCAGAGCGGCTCCGTATGCACCAGCCACCAGAGCGCAGGAGGGTCCGCAGACGAGCGGCCAGCCGGTCGTGGACACCACGGGCGAGGGCGGCACCTTCACCGGCGCAGGCGACGGCACGACGGCCGAACGGAACGCCGCCTCCGGTGACCTCTCCGTCGGCGCCGCGATCGGAGAGGACCGAAGCGGCCTGACTGCGCTGGCCATCCTGGCTGGTGCGATCCTGATCGTCGGGCTCGGCCTGTTCGGCCTGCGCTGGACGGCTCGCCGGCTCGGCGACGGCTGACCTCGCCACCGGCCCGGTCGGCGCCCGGCGGGCGACCCTCCCGTACACTGCATCGGTGCCCACCGAACGCCTGATGCTGCTCGACGGCTACGGGCTCGTCTACCGCGGATACTTCGCCCTGCCGCCCCTCACCACCTCGAAGGGCGAGCTCGTCAACGGCGTGTTCGGGTTCGCCAGCATCGTGTTGCGCGGCATCGCGGACCTCCAGCCCGACTACCTCGCGGTGTCGTTCGACCTGCCGGGTCCGACGTTCCGGCACGAGCAATACGCCGACTACAAGGCGACCCGGGTGAAGATGCCCGACGACCTGCGCGACCAGTTCCCCAAGGTCCGCGAGGTGGTCAAGGCGCTGCGCATCCCGGTCTTCGAGATGCCCGGCTACGAGGCCGACGACGTCATCGGCACGATCACCCAGCAGCTCGACCCGCGCGATGACCTCGAGACGACGATCGTGACCGTCGACCTGGACATGCTCCAGCTGGTGACCCCACGGGTCCGGTTGATGACGACCCGATCCGGGGTCGAGAACACGATCATGTACGACGTCGCACGCATCGATGAGCGGTTCGGTCTGCGGCCCGACCAGATGATCGATTACAAGGCGCTCAAGGGCGACCCGACCGACAACATCCCGGGCGTGCCCGGGGTAGGAGAGAAGACCGCGGCCAAGCTCATCCGCGAATTCGGCGATCTCGATTCACTCTTTGCCCGGATCGACGAGGTCACGCCCGACAAGCTGCGCGACAGGCTGCGCGACCATCACGACCAGATCCAGCAGGGCCGGGACCTCTCCACGATCGTCCGCGACCTGCCCATCGAGTTCGACCTCGAGGCGGCGCGCTTGGGCGACTACGACCGCGACACGGTGGTGCGACTGTTCCGCGAGTACGAGTTCCGGACGCTCATCGAGCGGCTGCCGCCGATGGCCGGGGAGACGGCCGAGCAACGGTCGAGCACGCTCAAGTCGGTCGCCGAGAGCGGGTACGTCCCCGCCGCGCGCGTCGCCGGTCGACCCGAGGGGTGGGGCACCGGCCGCGCCGTCCCGCGTCCGTCGAGCAGCGAGCTCCAGCTTCGCCTCGACTTCGACGCCGTGACGGGGACCGCCGATCCGGCCGCTGGCGTCCACGACGGGTCGGCCACACCCGCACCGTCGGACGAGCCGATCGGCGACCTGCCCACCGCGCTCGCAGCGACGATCGTCGACCCCGGACGGATCGAGGTTCGCGCGACGGACCGAATCGCGGACCTCGTGCCGTGGCTGGCCGCCCAGCCGGTAGTCGGGGTGTCGCTGCTGGCCGACGATCCGCGGCCACGCCGGGGCACGCCGATCGCCCTGGCGGTGGCCGGTTCGGATGGACGGGTCGTCGCCGCGGACGGTTTCGAGGCGGCCGACACGCTGCGCCGCCTGCTGGCCACGACCGGCACACCGCTCGTCGGTCACGAGGTCAAGCCGGTCCTCGTGGCGGCGTTCGTAGAGGCGCCGGCCTCCGCGCCCATGGCCGTGGCGTTCGACACCCAGATCGCGGCCTACGTCCTCAACGCGGCATTGCGCAGCCAGACGATCGCCGATGTGGTCGCCGAGAACCTCGACCAGATCCTGCCACCGGCCAACGAGCTGCCCGGGACCGCCCGGGCCGGGCTCGAAGCGCTGTCGGCCCTGGCCGTCCGGGAGCCGCTCCAGCGACGGCTCGACGAGGTCGACCGGCTCGCGGACCTGTTCCACAAGATCGAGCTGCCGCTGATCCCGGTCCTCGCCCGGATGGAGGCGGTCGGCGTCGCGCTCGATCTGGACGCGCTGGCCGTCCTCGATCGCGAGTTCGGCGCCGAGATCAGCCGACTCGAGCAGGAGATCTACGTCGACGTCGGCCACGAGTTCAACCTCGGCAGCCCGAAGCAGCTCGAGCAGATCCTCTTCTTCGAGTTGAACTTGCCGAAGGGCAAGCGGACGAAGACCGGCTTCTCGACCGACGCCTCGGTGCTCGAGGAGCTTCGACCCGCCCACCCGATGATCGACAAGCTCCTCGAGTGGCGCGTCTACACGAAGCTGCGCTCGACCTATGTCGAGGCGCTGCCGGCGCTGCTGGCCGACGACGGCCGCCTCCACACGACGTTCCACCAGGCGGTCGCCGCCACCGGACGGCTGTCCTCGTCGGACCCGAATCTCCAGAACATCCCCATCCGCACCGAGCTCGGCCGCAGGATCCGGCGGGCGTTCGTGGCCGGCGAACCGGACCTGGTCCTGCTCGCCGCGGACTACTCCCAGATCGAGCTGCGGATCCTCGCCCACGTGTCGGGCGACGAGCACCTCAAGGACGCGTTCGCGCGCCAGGCCGACATCCACCGCGAGACCGCCGCGCGCGTCCTCCACAAGGAACCGGACGAGATCACCAAGGACGAGCGGTCGATGGCAAAGATGGTCAACTTCGGGCTGGCCTACGGCATGAGCGACTTCGGCCTCGCCTCGCGGGCCAACATCCCGCGCCAGGAGGCGCAGGAGTTCATCAACAGCTACTTCGCGGCGTATTCGGGTATCAGCTACTACATGATGGCGATCAAGGAGCAGGCCAAGGCGCAGGGCTTCGTCGAGACCCTGCTCGGCCGCAAGCGCCAGATCCCCGAGTTGCGCGCGTCGAACCCGGCCCTGCGCGGGGCGGGCGAGCGGATGGCCATCAACATGCCGATCCAGGGCACGGCGGCCGACATCCAGAAGATCGCGATGAACCGGGTCGCCGAGCAGCTGACGTCGACCGGCTCACGCGCGCGCCTGCTGCTGTCGGTACACGACGAGTTGCTGTTCGAGGTCCCGCGCGGCGCAGTCGAACCGTTGGCGGCGATGGTGCGCGCGACGATGGAGGGGGCGCTTCCGCTGTCGGTCCCGTTGACGGTCGACATCAAGGTCGGTGACGACTGGGAATCGATGACTCCACTCACGCGCGCCGATGCGATCGCCGCCGAGGCCGACGAGCTCCCGCTCGAGGCGCCCGTCGCGCCGCTCGCCGGCTAGCCAGCCCGATGCCCGAGCTTCCCGAGGTCGAGACGGTCGCGCGCGACCTGCGGCCACGCCTGGTAGACGCGACGATCGTTGGCGCGCGCATCAACTGGATCCGGACGCTCCGCGGGCTGGACGCGGTGCGGTTCGCCGACGGGGTCGCGGGCCGGACGGTGACCGCCGTCGGGCGCCGCGGGAAGCAGGTCGTCATCGACCTCACAGGCGACGCGGCGCTGACGATCCATCTCAAGATGACCGGCCAGCTGTTCGTCGTGCCGGCCGACACGCCCGAGGACCGCTACGTGCGGCTGGTCCTCGAGCTCGCCGACGGGCGTGAGCTGCGCTTCCGCGACATCCGCAAATTCGGGAAGGTCGGCTTGTACGGTCGCGACCCGCTGACCGCTGAGCTCGTCGAGGAGGTCGGCGGGGCGGCCGTGTTCGCGGGCATCGGGCCCGAGCCGCTCGACGATGCCTACACGCTGCGGGAGTTCCGTCGCCGCCTGCGTCGCCGGAAGGGCCGGCTCAAGCCGCTGCTGCTGGATCAGGCCTTCGTGGCGGGGGTCGGCAACATCTACGCCGACGAGGCGCTGTGGCGCGCACGCCTCCATCCCCTCCGCTCGGCATCGTCGCTGCGTCCACCCGACGAACGGCGGCTGTACGACGCGATCCGGGCCGTCCTGACCGAGGCCGTCGAGCGGCGCGGCTCCTCGATCGACGACTACACCGCGCCTGATGGCGACGGCTCGATGCAGGAGCGGCTCGACGTCTACCAGCGGACCGGTGAGCCGTGCCACCGCTGCGGCCGGCCGATCAGGCGCATCGTGATCGGGTCGCGAGCGACCCACTTCTGTTCGTGGTGCCAGCGGCTGTCACCGGCCGACCGGAAGAGCGCGAAGGCGATCCTGCGAACGATGACCGGCGGGGCGGTGCGCCGTGGGCGCCGCTGGACCGAACTGGCCGGCACGGAGCCGGCCAACGCCGCGGCCGCCGCCCGGACCGAACGGACCCGACGCGCTGCCGCGACCCGCCGAGCGGCGGCCCGTGGATCGTCGGGGTCGGCGGGTCCCTGATGTCGATCCTGCGGTTCTCGGCGGTCACCCGCGAGGTCGGCACGTTCGTGATCCTCGATTCGATCGAGGTGTCGATCGCCCACGGCGACCGGATCGGCCTGGTGGGACCCAACGGCGCCGGGAAGACCACGCTCCTGCGGCTGGCGGCCGGTCGCGACGAGCCGGACCGCGGCACGGTTTCGCGCAAGCGGGGTCTGTCGATCGGGCTGCTGGCCCAGGAGGCGCATTTCGACGAGGTCTTCATGGCTGCGCCGGACCTGCGCACGGCGGTCCGGACCGGTGCCGCACATCTCGAGGCGATGGCGGTCGAGCTGGCCGCGCTCGAACGTGCCGGACACGTCACCGATCCCGTCTATGCCGACCTCCAGCACCGCTTCGACGTGCTCGGCGGGTACACGCTCGATCAGCGCGTCGACGCGGCGCTGAGCGGTCTCGGGTTCAGCCGGGGGGAGTGGGCGAAACCGCCGTCCCGTCTATCCGGCGGCGAGCAGACCCGGGCCGCCCTGGCTCGTCTCGTCATCGCCGATCCGGACCTGCTCCTTCTTGACGAGCCGACGAATCACCTGGACCTCGACGCGCTCGAGTGGCTCGAGGACCACCTTCGCCGCCGCGCCGGATCCCTGCTGGTCGCGTCGCATGATCGCGCCTTCCTCGACGCTACCGTCACCCGGGTCTGGGAGCTGCGCGACCGTCGCCTGACGGTCTTCCGGGGCGACTACAGCGCCTATCACCGCCAGCGGGAGGAGCGCGACGCCCGGGCCGTCAAGGAGGCCGACACGCAGGCCGACCAGATCGAGCGCGAGCGCGAGCTGGTCCAGCGCTATCGCAGTCACCGCAAGTTCAACAAGATGCACGAGCACGAGGCGAGGCTCGACCGGCTCCAGGCCGAGCGGCGTGAGGCGCCGCGGCGCGGTCGGAAGCTGACGCTCCCGCAGACGGCACTGGCGGGGGAGGGGCCGTCGCGGTCGGGCGAGATCGTGGTCCGCCTGGAGGACCTCGCGGTGGGCTACCTTCCGGGCCGGGGCGGCGTCGATCGCGATGGCCATCCGGCCATCGAACCGCGGGTCGTGGCGCGCGTGCCCTTCCTCGCAGCCCAGCGTGGCGACCGGATCGGGATCGTCGGGCCGAACGGCGCGGGCAAGACGACGTTGCTGCGGACGATCGCCGGGGAGCTGCCGCCGCTGGATGGGACGATCGCGTTCGGCAACGCGGTGCAGCTCGGCTATCTCGCCCAGCTGCGAGGGGCCGCCATCCCGGGCACGACCGTGCTCGACGCGTTGCTCGACACCATCCCGGTGACGCCCGGCGAGGCGCGCTCGTATCTCGCCCGCTTCCTCTTCCGGGGCGAGGATGCGTTCAAGGAGGTCCGTGCCCTGTCGGGTGGCGAACGGTCGCGCCTGGAGCTGGCATTGCTCGGGATCCAGCCATCGAACCTCCTGCTGCTCGACGAACCGACGAACCATCTCGACATCCCGGCCCGGGAAGCGATCGAGGCCTTCATGCGCGAGTCGCCGGCCACGCTCGTCGTGGTCTCTCACGACCGACGCCTGCTGGAGACCGTGTGCGATCGACTGTGGGTCGTGGGCGATGGCGCCGCCACCGCGTTCGACGGCGGCTATCGCGCGTGGCGAGCGGCCGTGGCCGGCGGCTGGACGGTGGCGGCGGGCGTGGCTGAACAGGCGAAGCGGTATCGTGCGGGAGCCGTCGCCGCCGGCGGTGCACCGAGCACCGGTCGCTCCGCGCGAGCGCCAAGCGCTCCGTCGGCACGTCGCCCGACCGGCGGGGATGACACCCGACTGGCCTCGACGGCCACCCTCACGAGAGGGCCCCGGCGGCGCGTCGAGAAGCTGTCGAAGGATGCCTACAAGCGCCAGAAGGCCGCGCTGGATGGGGAGTTGACGCGGCTGGGCCTGCGCAAGAACCATCTCGAGCTCGCGATCGGCGACCCGGCCGTGGCGGCCAACTTCGTCGAGATGGGCCGGGTGACGAGCGAGTTGGCCGACGTCGACCGGGCACTGGTCGCCGCCGAGGATGCCTGGTTGGAGCTCGAGGAACGGGCGCCGTGACGCGCGCCGTACGGATCGGCATCACCGGACCGATCGGCTGCGGCAAGTCGACCGTCGCCCGCTGGCTGGGCGAGCGGCTGGGTGTCGTGGTCATCGACGCGGACCACGAGGCGCGACTCGTCCTTGCGCCCGGCACGCCCGAGGTCGAAGCGGTCTATGGCCGGTTCGGCGAGGCACTGCGCCGATCGAACGGCGAGCTCGACCGGGCGGCGCTCGGCCGGATCGTGTTCACCGACGCTGTCGCGCTGCGCGACCTCGAGGCCATCGTCCATCCGGCTGTCCGCCTTCGGATCCTGGCGGCGATGGCCACGGCCGACGCGGAGGGCGCGCGGGCCGTCGTCATCGAGGCGATCAAGCTCGTCGAGGGCGGGCTTGCCGAGCTATGCGGGGAGGTCTGGCTGGTCACCTGCGATCCGGTCGTCCAGCGCGACCGACTCGTCGGTCGGGGTGACGCCGCCGGCGACGCAGACGCACGCATCGCGGCCCAGCGCGACATCACCGATCGACTCCGGGGGGCGGCCACCCGGGTCATCGACACGAGCTCCACGCCCGCCGAGACACGTTCGATGGCGATGGACCTGCTCGACGAGGTCCTCGCGGCCCACGAGTAGGGCTACCGTCGGCAGACGCCGCCCGACCGCCGGACGAGCCGGCAGCCGGGCGGCGCGGAGGCGCGCCGGGTCAGCGGCGCGTGGTCAGGGTGCCGAGTGATGGCGACGGACCGTGGCGCCGCGCTACGGAGCGGGCGACGGACTCGCTGACGCCTCGGGCGAGGATGATGGGGCCGGTGTCAGCCGGGCCGTCGGCGCGGGCGTCGGGATCGGGCCGCTGACCGGCGGGAACGCGACCGGGATCGGCAGTCCGTAGCGGACGATGACCCGGTTGGTCGTCGTGCCCAGCCCGGACGCGTCGACCTGGCGCGTGTCGGTGTCCGGTCGGAGGGCCAGGCTGAACGCGGCCGTGCCGCTCGCCTGCAGGTGCGAGATCTCCT
This sequence comes from Candidatus Limnocylindrales bacterium, assembly GCA_036844985.1. Lineage (GTDB taxonomy): Bacteria > Chloroflexota > Limnocylindria > Limnocylindrales > CSP1-4 > SPCO01. Next base: position 3,781 of record DAIUES010000019.1, on the reverse strand, counting down.
CGGCCACATCGATCGGCACCTTCAACACGTAGAACGTCCCGGACTTGGCCAGCACGACGACGTCCTGGTAGGTGATCTTGGTCGACTTGTCCGAGTAGTAGCCCTCCTTGCCGATGCCGGTCTCCGAATCCGTCAGCACGTTCACGCTGGCCGTCACGAACACGTCGACCGCCTGGCCCGCGGTCAGCAGGCCGCCCACGGCGCGATCGTCGGGCACGGTCATCGAGATGGCTCGCCATTCGGGGCTGTCCGGCCCCAGCGATTCGGCCGGCCCGAGGACGGAGAACTGACCGCCCTCGGCGCTCGATGCGAGCAGGTTCGTGAGGACCATCTGGCCGGCCAGGATGGTAACGGCCGGCACACGGCCGATCACCTTGTCGGGCGTCGACGCGATGCCCTGCGCGTTCGTGTCGTCGATCGGCACCTCGCGGACGGTGACGTCGGCGGCCTCGATGACCTTGCGTGCCGGGATCGCCTGCACGGCGACCACGACCGACACCTTCTGCAACCCGGCCTGGCCCGCCTGCTGCTGTGCCTGGCTGATGAGCCAGAACGCGGCGCCACCGGCGACGACGGCGAGGATCACGCCGACGATCACGATGTAGCGCCCGCGGCGACTCGGGTCCTTGTATTCCATCTCCACGTGGGTTGCCTCCGACTGGTTGGTGCCGTGCCCGCCCGGCTAATTCCAGGGCACGAGTCGCGCCACCTGACCGCGGCGCAAGGCGGGATCGTTCATGTCGGTGTAGACGCCCGAGATCGCATAGCCGTAGACGGCGTTGCTGGTGATGCTGGTGATCCGGAACGTCGCAAAGCCGAGGATGTCGACGTATTCGTTCGAGGTGCTGGCCGTCGCGATGGCCAGGGTGATCGGCACCAGGCGGGTCACCGGCTGACCGGCGGAATTGCTGCCGGTCACGCGCAGGGTCAGCGAGTAGATCCCCGGCCCGAGGGTCCCGCCGTTGATCGAGATGGTGGCCGGCTGCGAGGTGCCCTTGTTGAGGGTGATCGACGACGGGCTGACGTTGACCGAGCCGATGCCGGCGGGCATGACCCCATCGGCATCCGCACCGCCTTCGATGCTCAACGCGACCGTGCCGCCGAAGTACGTGCCGTTGTTGTTGGGCGTGCTGACGAGGACGGTCGCCGATCCGCTCGTCCCGGTGGACGCGAGCGTGACCAGGGCGCCCGAACTGGTCGAGAAATCGCGGTTGACGCTGCCGATCGAGATGCCGACCGGATAGTAGTGGTCGAGCAGGACCGGATCCGACGAATGGCCCTGGACCCAGGCCGTGTACACGCCGGCCGGCGCGCCGGTCGTCTGGAACGTGGTCCAGGCCACGGTCCCGTTGGGTGCCAGCGGGCTCGGGCTGAACGTCAGCGGGGTGAGGGTGGTCCCCCAGGGATGGCTGGCGTCGCCCCAGTCCGGGAAGGCGCTTGTCGCGACGACTCCGGTGAACGAGGCGTTCTTCGTCACCGCCATCGTGATCGTGTTGTTGCGCGTCTGGTTGGTGTTGATCGTGACGGTCGAGGGGACCGCGTAGGTGAAGTCGGGGATGCTCTGGACGACGCCGGAGTAGACCGCCGCGAGGATCTCGGCGCCCGGGTCGTAGCGGGCATTGATGGCGTCGACGACGATGCCCGACGAGTTGCCGTCGATGATGCCGACCTGGTCGTTGGGGTCGGGTGGGACGGTCGTCGGGGGAAAGTCGGGTCCGGGATAACCGTTGGCCACCCAGCCGGCTTCCTTGGCCTTGAGCGTGTTGGCGTTGGTCCCGGCCGTCACCCCGTTGTAGAACACGTTGGAGGGCGGTGACTGGTACTGGAAGTTGCGGATGTCGAGGGCCACGAAGCCGCGGAAGCTCGCGGCATTGGACGGCGACGCGCCCTGTCCGACCAACGCGATGATCGGGCCGTGGTTGACCGGGTCGTCGTCCGGCGCGCTCGGGTTGAACGCGGAACCCGGGTTCGGCACGGACCGCGGGGAGGCGTCGGTGCTGCTCCCGAGGCATGCGGTGTTCGCGCTCGAGATGAGGTCCTGGAACTGGTTCGGGTTGCCGTCACACGGCGCCACGGCACCGACGAACGGGCCAGGCGCGTTGACGTAGTGGCGGACGGCGATCGGCAACAGGTCCCCCTTGGTCTTGACCCTCGCCTGGCCGCCGATCAGCGCCGAGCCAAGCCCGATCGACCGCCCGAACGTGTAGGTGACGTCGCTCTTGACCGCCACGCGGACGTCGCCGCCCGAGATGAGGACGCCGCTCCGAAGGTAGGGCGGCTCACCGGCATGGCCCGGCTCGTACTCCGGGCTGATGGCGACGACCGCCGTCGTCCCCGTCGGGCTGCCGAGCAGGTTGCGCACGAGCACGTCGCGGCCTTCGGCCTCGGCGTCGGTCGCGTTCTCGCCGCGGATCAGGGCGTTGGCGATGGCCAGCGCGCCGGCATCGGCGGCGTTCTGGAGGAAGCGCTTCTCGCTGTAGAACCGGCCGACGTCGAACGCCAGCCCGGCGGCCGCCATGATCGCCACGAGCGCGAGGGCGAAGATGACGATGACCTGGCCGTGCTGCCCGTCCGCATGCCGGCGGCGGGCCAGCGGCGTCGCCATCAGTTGGCGACCATCGTGGTCTCTGACGTCAGGCCGAGCCGACCGTTCGCATCACGTGGCAGCAGCTGCGCGATGAGCGGGATCACGAGGTCCTGGTGGTAGGTCGCGCGGACCGTGATCTGCTGGCCGACCCGGGCGTCGGTGTCGGTCGTGCCGCTGGGCAGCACGTAGGTCACGACGAGATCGCCGTTGCTGAACGTCAGGCCGCTCTGGGTCCACGTCCCCGACGTCGCGAAGTTGGGCGACGTCTTGGCCAGCAGGTTCATCGATGCCAGCACCGATGTCCGGATCGAGTTGTTGCGGGCGAGGTCGTTCTGCGCCTTCGACAGACCGGCGTCGTACACGTACACGCTGCCGAGGCGGGCGCCCTCGCGCGAGGCGTTGGTCATCGTCACGTAGGCGTTGAACACGAACCCGAACTGGATGATCCCAAGGAGGATCACGAACAGCGGGAGCATGACCAGCGCGAATTCGACCAGGCTCTGGCCGGGCGTCGGGCGCGCGTCGATCGAGATGGCGATCGTGGGGCGGTGTCGAACGAGACGCATGCGCGGGCGAGCCGACCTCCTGGGTTGGTGACCCGCCCAGTGTCGAGTCGGGGGTCCCGGACCCGGTATGACTCGTTCGTCCCACGCCGGCCGCCCAGTGGGGGGACGAGCGGCTGAGAACGTCTGTTCGAATCAGCCGACCTCGGGTAGAATCGGTCGGTGCCCGACTTCGAACTCGTCGCCCCCTTCGAGCCGACCGGCGACCAGCCCGCCGCAATCGAGCGGTTGACCGACGGCCTGGCCCAGGGCCTCCGCCACCAGACGCTGCTCGGCGCCACCGGCACCGGCAAGACCGCGACGCTCGCCTGGACGATCGCGCGCCACAACAAGCCGACGCTCGTCCTGGCCCACAACAAGACGCTGGCAGCCCAGCTGTACGCGGAGTTCCGAGAGTTCTTCCCGAACAACGCGGTCGAGTACTTCGTCAGCTATTTCGACTACTACCAGCCCGAGGCCTACCTCCCGCGCAGCGACACGTACATCGAGAAGGACTCGTCGCGCAACGACGAGATCGATCGCCTGCGCCACGCCGCGACGCACGCCCTGTTCGAGCGCCGCGACGTGATCATCGTCGCCAGCGTGTCGTGCATCTACGGGCTCGGCGCGCCGGTCGACTACGGCGCGACCG
>DAIUES010000018.1:0-21764 GCA_036844985.1 Candidatus Limnocylindrales bacterium | reverse complement strand
GACAGTACGCGTAGCTGCACCACCTCGCAGGAGATGGCCGTCTAGTCGGACACCCTGTGGGTGGTAAGCAACTCGAACGCCGGTCCGCCATGGACCGGCGTTCGTGCGCCCGGGGCCAGACCCCTCCCCGGCCGTATCCTCATCAGCACCCGACAGGAGCCATCCCATGCGCGACGACTCGACCGTCGCCGTCAACCGCAAGGCCCGCCACGAGTTCACGATCGACGAGACGTTCGAAGCCGGCCTTGTCCTGACCGGCACGGAGATCAAGTCGATCCGGGCCGGCAAGGCCAACATCGCCAATGCCTATGCCCGCATCGAACGAGGCGAGGCATGGTTGATCGGCGCGGACATCGCGCCCTTCGAACAGGGAAATCGCTACAACCACGACCCGAAGCGGAACCGCAAGCTGCTGCTCCACCGCCGGCAGATCGACGAGCTGCTCGGCCGGGCCAAGGCGAAGGGCCAGACCATCGTGCCGCTGCGCCTGTACCTCACCCGTGGCAAGGCCAAGATCGAGCTCGGGCTGGCCCGCGGCAAGCAGCTCCACGACAAGCGGCGCGACATCGCGGCCCGCGACTCGAGGCGCGACATCGCGCGCGAGATGGCGGACGCCCAGCGCGGCCGCTGACCCCGGTCAGCCTGCTACGTGGCTCCCCGCCGGAGCGGGTGCGGGCGTGGCGGCGGGAGCGGACGCCGCGGCTGGGGCAGGGACCGGAGGCGGCGAGGCAGGCGCTGCGGTCGCCACGGGCGGTGCAGCCCGGGACCCGCTCGCGACGGACGCCGCGAGTCGCAGGTAGAGCACCACGCCCACGGTCGACGACACGGCACACAGCAGCAGGCCCGACGTCACGTCGACAAGCCCGACCGACAGCAGCGCGCTCATGAGGAACGCGGCGGCGATGCCGCGCGCGCCGGTCACCGCATTGAGGCCGGCGTACGCCGCGGAGCGCGCTTCGAGGGGCGTGTACGCGGTCATCGTCGCCGCCAGCCCGACATCGATCGCCGCGCTGGCGATCCCCGCGCCGATCGCCGCGAGCCACAGCACCGCGACGTTCGGCGCGAGCGCGTAGGCCAGCAGCGAGGCGACGCCGAGCGGGGTCCCGGCCGACAACCCGACCAGTGATCCGAACCGATCCGACAGCGACCCCCAGAGCAGGTACGCCAGCGTCGTCGAAGCCGCGGCGAGGATGCCGATGACCCCGACATCGGCGAGCGACAGGTCGAGTCGGTCGACGTGGACCAGGGCATACAGCGGCGTGGCCGCGATCAGCCCACCGCCGTAGAACCCCTGGGCGAGGGTGATGCGCGATAGGATCGGCTGCTCGCGCAGCGCCTGCAGCGACCCCCGCGCCGAGTACGTCGGCGGCCGCCCGGCAGCACGCGCGCGAAGCCCGGCATAGGCGAACGCACAGGCGAGCCCGATGATGCCGGCGAGGGCGACCGCCGTGGGGCCGCCGAGTCGATCGGCGACGATCCCGCCGACGAACGCAGCAAGGGCACCGGCCGCCGCCCGACCCATGCCGATGACACCGACGACGCGGCCGACGAGGCGGGCCGGATACATGACGCCCCACAGCCGGAGGTGGAACGGCGACCCCAGGGCGAGGCTGATCCAGAAGGTGACCGATACGAGAATCATGACCGGCGGGAGTGGCACGATGAAGAGGAGGAGGAGCGACGCGGCACCCGCTCCGCGGATCAGCGCGAGCTGGTTGGGAGAGCGCGGCCCGAACCGTCCCGCGAAGGCACCCAGGAGATTGGCCACGAACGGTGCCGCGGTGAGCGCAGACAGGCCGATCGGATCGAGACCGCCCCGCCGGGCGATCGTCGGCAGGAGCGCGCTGACGAGTGCCACCGACACGCCCACCCCAGTCGCGGCCACCAGGTCGAGGGCGAGATTGCGCCCGATCGCGCGCTGCGTCGCGGACGGATGCAGGGTTGACGGCCGGAACACGGGATACCTCGAGCAGCCCTGCTGGCCTGCGAGGTGAGCTGACGGGCTCGGCGTGGGTTCGCCGTCGCGTGGTGCGATTCGCCCCAGGTGGTGGGTCCCCCGTCCCCTTTGCGGGAGGTTCGGCCGTCTGTAACGATAGCAGGGCGCCTCGGCCGACGGACGCAGCGGTCGTCAGGGGTGGACGGACCTCGTGGTACCATGGTCAAACCGAACCGGTGTTCGGTCCTGTGGGGATGCGTGGTTTCGACAGGGCTTGGCTACCGGGGAACGCGAGCCGAGGATGCTGCTCAGGCCTCGTTAATCAGGCAGCAAAACGAAGTACCTGGCAACCGCCAGTCGACTCTCGCTCTCGCCGCTTAGGCGGTAGAGTGAGCGTGGAAGCTACCTCCGCTCCGCGGGTAGTGGAAGCGTCATGCAGCGGAGCTGCGATCCGGATGAGCGTCGCGTAGTCCGGAGTCAAGCCCGATCTAGGGACACGTGACTGGACCGTCCGGCAGAGTGCCGATGCCCGTCCGGGCGGTCGACGACAAAGCATCGGACACGCTCGTAGTGGTCTCCGGCGAAGGGCTCTGGACGGGGAGTTCGACTCTCCCCCATCTCCACCAACACACGGTCCTCCGGGCCCGGATGCGTCGGCAGCGCGTCGTCGGGTATCTTCTGAACGTCATCCCCGTCGTTCTGGCACGGACCCGCGCCAGTCCTGGGCCCACCCGTCACACCCGGGGAAGAGCCGTGGACCACGAGCCCGTTCTCATCGCCACCATCGCCATCGGCCTCACGGCCGCCTTCATCGGCGGCCTGATCGCGCGCCGGATCGGGCTCCCGGTGATCGTCGGCTACATCGTGGCCGGGATGCTCATCGGACCGTTCACCCCCGGGCTCATCGCCGACGCCAGCGTCGCGACCGAGCTCGCCGAGGTGGGCGTGATCCTGCTGATGTTCGGCGTCGGCATCGAGTTCTCGGTGCGCGACCTGGTCGCGGTGCGGTCGATCGCCGTGCCCGGGGCCGCGGTGCAGATCACTGTCGCCATCCTGCTCGGGCTCGGGCTCGGGCTTGCCCTGGGCTGGGGTGTCAGTGGTGGGCTCGTGCTTGGCCTGGCGGTATCGGTCGCGAGCACCGTGGTCCTGCTGCGCGCCCTGATCGACCGCGGGGAGCTCGATACCCAACAGGGCCGCATCGCGGTCGGCTGGCTCATCGTCGAGGACCTGTTCACCGTCGTCGTCCTGATCCTGCTGCCGACCATCGCCCCGCTCATCGGCGGCGATCCGGCCGATGCGGCAACGGCCGCCCTCGGTCCGATCGGTGGGCTGTTGCTGGCGCTGGGCAAGGCCCTCCTGTTCGCGATCCTCATGGTCGTCGCCGGCGCTCGGGTGGTGCCGCGGCTGCTGTTGGTGGTCGCCCGACTCGGTTCGCGCGAGCTGTTCACCCTGGGCGTCCTGGCCATCGCCCTTGGCATCGCCTACCTGTCCTCGGTGGTCTTCGGGGTCTCGTTCGCGCTTGGCGCCTTCCTGGCGGGCCTGATCGTGAGCGAATCGGACATGAGCCACCAGGCGGCTGCCGACGCCCTTCCGCTGCGCGATGCGTTCGCGGTCCTGTTCTTCGTCTCGATCGGGATGCTGCTCGACCCGATGTTCCTGGTTACCCACCCGCTGGAGATCCTCGCGATCCTGTCCGTGATCGTGGTCGCCCAGCCCCTTGTTGCGTTCACCGTGGTCACCCTGTTCGGGTATGCCCCGCGCATCGCCCTGACCGTGGCGGCGGCGCTCGGTCAGATCGGTGAGTTCTCGTTCATCCTGGGCACCATCGGGTTGTCGCTGGGTCTCATCGACCCAGCCGGTTTCCAGCTCATCGTCGCCGGGGCGCTGCTGTCGATCGGGCTGAACCCGTTCCTGTTCCGGGCCATCGAGCCGCTCGAGCGGCACCTTCGAAATCAGCCGTTCCTGGTCCGGTTCGCCCGCGATCGGGCAGCCGGGCGCGACTCGCTCCGGGCCGGGGAACGGGAGACCCTCCGCCAACACGCCATCATCTGCGGCTACGGCAGGGTCGGGCAGCTGATCGGCCCCGCGCTCGAGCGACGCGGCTTCCGCTACGTGGTGATCACCCAGCAGCGCGATGAGATCGACCGGCTGCGCGCGCGAGGGGTGCCGGCCATCTACGGCGATGCCTCCGTGCGGGAGGTGCTCGAGGTGGCGAACATCGAGGAGGCGCGCCTCGTCATCGTCGCGACCTCGGAGCCGAACGAGACCCGGCTCATCGTGGAGCGGGCGCGCGCGGTCAACCCGAACGTCGACTTCGTGGCCCGGACCCACAGCGACAACGAGGCGATCCATCTGCGTTCCCTGGGCAAGGTCCAGGCGATCCACGGCGAGCGCGAGCTGGCCGTCCAGATCGCTCGCTACTCGCTTCGACGGTTCGGGGTCAGCGCCACCGAGGCGGAGGCCATCGCCCAGGGCCTGCGTGGTCGGGCGTCGCTGGGCGGTGACGGCGGTGGCCGTCCCGGTGGCGGGCGACCGTTGACCAGCTTCCGCGCCTGGCTGCTCCGGCGTGCGGTCCGGTCATCGGAGCCGGCCTCCGCGGCGCCATCACCGGACGAGCCGTCAACGACCCTCGCCGATGCGCCGGCGGCGAAGATTCGCCGGACCTAGCGTCCGACGAGGGTGATGCCGGTGATCCGCGCGTAGTTAGAGAAATACGTGTCGGTGTGGATGACCTTGCCGTGTCGGTCGCGCACCGTGCGGGTCACGGTGACCTGCTTCCCGTCGACGGGGTACTCCACGCGCTGCCGAACGCCCGGCCGCAGACTCGAGGTGTACTGGACGGTGTCGGTCGCCGGGCGGACGTTGCGGACGATCGGCTTGCTGAACGTGGTCCTCCGACCGTTGGGCACGCTGTACAGCTCGAACCGCACATAGCCGGCATTGCCGTCGCGGATCTGGTAGCCGCGGATGAGGATCGGATACTCGGTGTCGTTGGTGAACGACATCGTCTGCTTCGAGCCCGACGCGCTGATGAACACGGTCGCATCCAGCCCGAGCGGATAGCGGTCGATGTAGTAGTAGTGATTACGGCGGGCGCCCATGTCGTAACCGGCCCGAAGGGCGGCGTTGAACAACGTGGTCGAGCACGAGCAGATCCCGCCGGCGAGCGCACCCTGTGGCTCCGTCCGACCGTTGATGATCGCGCCGCCGGTCTTGTAGCCCTTCGCCCGGGTCACGGGACCGATGGCGTCCCAGAAGTCGAACGTCGCACCGGGCGCCACGACGTAGCCGTCGATGAGCTTGGCCGGGATCCAGATATTGGCCCCGAACCCGTTCTTCACGCTGATCGGGAAGTAGGTCGTCCAACGCGAGATCCGCCGCATCTTCGGCTGGGCGGCCTTTGCCTCGGCAGTCGTGAGGACCGGCTGGGTGACCTTCAGGGTCGGCTCGATCGAGGCCGTGGCCGCGCCAGCGAAGCGAGCATCGATCAGACCCTGGACCTGTGCCCGGGTCGCCTCGAGGTCGAGCTTGTGGCCGGGCTGGCTGGCCGTCACCCCCGTGATCTTGCCGCCGCTCGTCCTGAACGATGCGTTTACCGGCGCCCGGTCGATCTGCTTGGCCAACGTCTTGAGCGTCGCCGGCAACTCGGTCGTGTCGATCGACACCCCATACCCGCCATCGGCGGTCGGGGCCAGGGCCAGCCAAGTCCGCAGGCGACTGCTCGTGATCTTCACGGTCGTATCGCCGACGCGCAGCTCGATCGGGCGGGCGATCCGCTCGGCATCGGCCTTGGCCTGGGTCGCCTCCGCGGTGGTGACCGTGGGCGGCAGCACCGTGACCGGCATCTCCACCATCAGGTTCGATGGCGCGTCGAGCTCGCCGACCGCCGCCAGCACCGCCTGCAGCGGCGCGCTCGGGTCCGCGACCCGACCGTCCGCACCCGGCGACACGACGAAGGACTTCTTGTCGACGACCTTCACGCCCGCCTCGATCGGATCGCGAGCGAGCGACTCCGCATAGCCGACGACGCGCTCCGCCAGGGCGTCCGCGTCGAACGTGAGCCGTGGCGTCAGGACCACGCCGTGGAGGGCGGTCCGGACATCGGCGACGGCGCGATCGACGGCATTGCCATCCCGGCCGACCGCCATCGCCTCGGCCAGCATCGCCTCGACATCGGGGCCTCGTCCGATGTCGGCGTAACGGATGGTCCGCCCGCCGGCGGGTCCGGTGATGGTGACCTGTCCCTTGCCGAGATCCGCGTATGCGCTCCGCAACCGCTCGGCGGCCGTCGCCGCGTCGAGGCCGGACAGGTCGAGGCCGCCGACCTGGACGCCGGGCAGGACGCGCCCGACGTACTGCTGGTCGTAGGCGTACATGGCGCCGGCACCGACACCGAGGGCGAGGAGCAGGCCGATGAGGAATGCGGCGGCGAACCGGACGCGGGCCGATCCCCGGCGTGCGGCCGGCGGCGTGATGGCGACCGTATCGGGCGTGGTCGTAGTCATGGGAGCGACATCCTAGCAGCCGAACCAAGACACCCCGAACGGGGCGTGGCTCGACTTGGACGGGGCTGGGGCGACATCGGTGACGGACCCCCCGTTGCGCCGGTGTGGAGCGGCCGGATCAGCCGCCGCGCGGGACGAGCACGACGCGCCGGTTCGGCTCCTCACCGATCGACTGCGTCGCGACGCCCTGGTGATCGCGCAGGGTGAGATGGATCCAGCGCCGCTCGAGCGCCGGCATCGGCTCCAGCTGGAGCATCTTGCCCGTTTCGACGACGCGCGCGGCAGCCCGATCGGCGAGCTCGCGCAGCTGGCGCTCCCGGCGGCCCCGGTAGTCCTCGACGTCGACGAGCACGCGTGTCCACGCGCCCATCTCCTTGGACAGCATGAGGTTGACCAGGTGCTGGAGGGCGGACAGACGCTCGCCCTTGCGTCCGATGAGCGCTCCGAGGGCATCACGATCGTCACCCTGTGCGGTCACGTTGAGCCGGCTGGTCTCACCACCGGCCACCTCGACGGTGGCGGCGAAACCGAGGTGGCCCATCAGGGTCTCGAGGATCCGCTGGCCGGCGGCAAGGGCCTCGGGCGACGCCTCAGCCGCTTCGAGCTCGGCGCGCTCCGCTGCGAGCGAGCCGCGGGCCGCGGCGACTTCGGCGGCTTCCGATGCGGACAGGTCGCCACTGGGCGCGGTGCGCGGTCCGCGCGCGGCGTGCTCGGGACCACGGTCCGGGGAACGGTCCTCGCGGCGGGGGCCGCGGTCGGCGCGATCCTCTCGGCGCGGGCGGTCCTCACGCGGGCGGTCGTCACGCGGGCGGTCGTCACGGGGTCGGTCCTCGCGGGGGCGGTCCTCACGGGGCCGGTCGTCACGGCGGGGGCCGCGGTCGTCGGAGTCGCGCCGGGGGCCACGATCACCTCGGTCGCCGAAGTCGCGGCGGGGACCACGATCGCCGGAGTCGCGCCGGGGGCCACGGTCACCTCGATCGCCGAACTCGCGCGCCGGTGGCTGGGGCATCGGTACCGATGCCGCGGCGTCGCGCTTGGGCGCGGCACCGCCGAGTGCCTGGCGGGGTGCCGCCACGATCCGGGCGGGCTCGGCGCCCATGCCCAGGACGCCACGGCTGCCCGGGGTCAGGATCTCGAAGTCGAGGTCATCGAGCTCGGCGCCGAACTCTTCTCGGGCGGCCTTCAGGGCCTCCTCGACCGACTTGCCGGTGAATTCCTTGTACGCACTCATGTCAGCGTCGTCTCCCTCGTCGGCCCTGACGGCCACGCTCGCGGTGGCGGATCGTCTTGTCGGCCGTCGTCTTCTTCTGCGCGTCCGTCAGGATGGCCGCGCGCTTGCTCGGCTCAGGTGGGGGTGGCATGGCCACCGGGAAGCGGGGGGTGTGATCACGGGCGAACGCGGGCGTCCACCCGAACAGCGGGAACATCGATCCCCAGCCCACGATCAGATACTGCTGGATGATCGAGAAGATCGTCGCCACGATCCAGTAGATGAACAGGCCGGCCGGCAGGAACCCGCCGTACACGACGGAGATCAGCGGCAGGAACAGCATCGTCTGGCGCTGGATCTTGGCGTTCGGGTCGTCGTTCGCCGGGTCGGCGGTCGGCAGCATCATGCGCGACTGCACGAGCTGCAGGATGGCCGAGATGATGGCCAGAGCGCTGATGCCGAACCCCAGCACCGACAGGAAGGTCTGGGGATGGGCGATGTCGCCGAGGATCGGCACGACGGAGTCGATGCAGGGGCGCGTCGCATCGATCACGCCGTTGACCACGTTCGTGCACTGGACGTCGACCAGCTGGAAGCCGAACACGCTCAGCATCGCGCTCGGGTCCTGGTTGGTGAGACCGTTTTGGATGACCGAATACATGATGAACAGGAGCGGCATCTGGAGCAGCAACGGCAGGCAGCCCGCCAGGGCATTCACGCCGCGCTCCTTCATGAGTTCCTGCTGGGCGACGCGGACCTTCATGGAGTCGCCCTTGAAGCGCTTCTTGATCTCGTTGAGCTCCGGCTGCAGGAGCTGCATCCGGCGCTGGGAGACGAGCTGCTTGCGATAGAGCGGGATGAGGATCGCGCGGACGATGAGGGTGAGCACCACGATCGCCCACGCGATCGCGCCCGGGATCCCGATGTTCTCGAGGAACTGGTAGACCGCGATCAGGATGATCAGCATGGCCTGGAACAGCGGTGTGAACAGCCAGGCGAACAGGCTGAACGGGTCGGCCCCGAGCGGGGCCGGGGTCAAGGGCGGGTGCGGCGTCGGCGTCGGCGTCGGCACGCCAGGGCTGCCGGTCGGACCGCCGGGCACGCAGCCGGCGACCAGCAGGATCAGGATCGCGACGATCAGCCCCGGCAGGAGCCGGCGGGCGGTCGGAGGCAGGGTCACGGGCGCAGCGCCTCGTCAGCGGACCGGGTCATACCCGCCCGGGTTCCATGGGTGACATCGGGCGATACGTTTCGCGCCCATCCAGCTTCCCTTCAGCAGGCCGTATCGGGCGATCGCCTGCTCCGCGTAGTGCGAGCAGGTCGGTTCGAACCGGCACGATGGCGGCAGCCAGGCGAACACGATCCGGTAGAGCTTGATCGCCCCGATCCCGATTCGTTTCATCGCGTGGTTCCTCCGAGGACGCCGCCCCGGACGAGCGTCCGATGCAGCGCTCCGACCAGCGCGTCGTGGTCGGCTTCGACGATCGCCGGTCGGGCGATGATGAGGACGTCCCAGCCGGGCTGGAACGAGGGCGCCATCGCCCTGAGCGCCTCCCGGAGTCGCCGGCGGGCCCGATTTCTGGTGACGGCGCCGCCGAGGCGCCGACCGGTCGACAGGCCGAACCGAGTCGTCTCGAGATCGGTCCTCAGGAACCTCGCGGAGAACAAGGGGTGGGACCGTGTCGTCCCGGCACCCTGGATGGCCGCGAAATCCTTCGGGCGAGAGAGCATCACGAGTCGCGGCGTGTCAGTGCCGCGCCCGGTGGTCAGGCCGTCAGCCGCTTCCGACCGCGAGCCCGCCGCGCGGCGAGGACACGGCGACCCGCTGTCGTCTTCATGCGGGCGCGGAAGCCGTGTTCCTTGGCGCGATGGCGCTTCTTGGGCTGGTAGGTCTGCTTCATCGGGACGGTCCTGAGATCCTCTCCATCCAACCTCGGGGACGGTCGATCCGTCTTCCCCTGGAGGCACGCAGACGCGCCCGAGCCCGACCGGGCACATGGCGCGTCGTCGTCCGGCGGATGATATGACCTCGCCCGAAGCGGTGTCAAACGACTGGGATCGGGCTCGACGCACGGGGTCGCTCGATCGTCGAGCGGTCCCGCGCCATGCCCCGCCACGTCGTCCACGGCCGCTGAGAACAGATACCCCCAGGGGGTATGCGCGGATCGCCTTGCGAGGGTCTCCGGGCCGGTGCTATCCTCACCGGGCCCTCGGCGCCGGAGACGTTCGCGGGAGACCCTCAGCAGGCCTCGGACGTGGCATGGAGAGCGAGTCATCCGGTCGCATTCGGATGGGCGTCGAACGCTTCGCATCCCCGGCTCCCCAACCCGACCGCGGCCAGATCAACGACCCATCCGAGCCCCCCAGCAGCCAAGGTCTTCATCGAACGAATGGACGCGAAGCAGGTCTGGCGCGCCGCCCTGGGTGAACTCCAGGTGTCGCTCTCTCCCGCCAACTACGAGACGTGGTTGCGCGACACGCAGCTGGTCGACGTCGACGAGCAACGATTCCGGATCGCCGTCCCGAATGGCTTCGCCAAGGATTGGCTCGAGACCCGCTACCGCTCGTTGATCAGCCAGACCCTGGCCCGGATCGTGGGCTACAGCGTCCAGGTCGAGTTCGTGGTCGGGGCCGCGCCAAGCGGGATGCCGGCCGGAGACGCGGGGGCCATGGGCCAAGCGCCGAGCGAACCGGTGTCGCCGAGCCAGCACGTTCGGGTCGAGCCGACCCGGGTCGGAGGCGAGGGCGGGGCCACCAACCTCAACCCGCGCTACACGTTCTCGAACTTCATCGTCGGGTCGGCCAATCGTCTCGGCCATGCCGCCAGCCTGTCGGTCGCCGAGCGCCCCGGGCACGCCTACAACCCGCTGTTCCTGTACGGCGGCGTCGGCCTCGGCAAGACCCACCTGATGCATGCCATCGGCAACCAGGTGATCGCCCGCTTCCCGCGCAAGCGGGTGGTGTACGCCACGTCCGAGAAGTTCACCAACGAATTCATCACGAGCATCCAGCAGGGCAAGATCGACGAGTTCCGCGCACGCTATCGACGGATCGATCTGCTGCTCATCGATGACATCCAGTTCATCGCCGACAAGGAGCGAACGCAGGAAGAGTTCTTCCATACGTTCAACGCCATCCACGAGGACGGCAAGCAGATCGTCCTGTCGAGCGATCGACCGCCCAAGGCCATCCTGACCCTCGAGGAGCGCCTGCGCAGCCGCTTCGAATGGGGGCTCATCGCCGACCTCACGGCGCCGGACCTCGAGACCCGGATCGCGATCCTGCGGGCGAAGGCCGAGGAGGGCGCGGTCCCGATCACGTCCGACGTCGTCGAGTTCATCGCGCGCAAGGTCGTGTCGAACATCCGCGAGCTCGAGGGTGCGCTCAATCGGATCGTGGCGTTCTCGAGCATGGGCGCGACCCCGATCAGCATCGAACTCGCCCAGGCCGTCCTGTCGAACGTCCTCTACAACCCCAAGAAGCGCCAGGTCACGCCCGAGCGGATCGCCCGCGCCGTGTCCGACTACTACAGCGTGCCGATGGATGCGCTGCAGGGCCAGAAGCGCGACAAGGCGATCGTCATGCCCCGCCAGATCGCCATGTTCCTCATGCGCGAGGAGACCGACGTCTCCCTGCTGCGCATCGGCGCGGAGCTCGGCGGCCGCGACCACTCGACGGTCCTCCACGCCTGCGACAAGATCACCCGCGAGGTGGCGGTCAACGATGAGTTGCGGCGCGAGATCGCCGCTGTCCGCGAGCTCATCTACGCCGAGTAGGCGCGGCGGCCATGTCGCCGACCCGCGTGTGTCGACGTCTCGGCGACGGTGGACCACTGGCCACTTCGATGTGGACGGTCCGGGTCCGAACCCGGACCGATCGAACGTCGGGGCCGGATCGTCCACCACCCATCGACGGTGGCATCCCCGTCCGGACCTCGTCTGTCCACGGTCACGACCCGATGGTCCACGTCATCACGGCGCACGCTGGAGCGTGGTCATCCCCCGTGTCCACAGGCTTACTACGGTGATGACGGAGTGAGAAGATAGAGAGAAGATACCCACCTACCCGGCGGCCAAGCGCGCCGACCCCGCCGCCGCTCGACGCGGTGTCACGATCGCTCGAACCCACTGGAGTGCCCTCGACGTGAGACTTTCGGTCATGCAGGAGAACCTGGCGCGAGGCCTGTCGGTCGTGAGCCGCGCCGTGTCCAGCCGCAGCACGCTTCCCGTGCTCGCCAACGTCCTGCTCAAGACCGAGGACGCCGGTCTCAAGCTGACCGCCACCAATCTCGAGATCGGCATCACCTACTGGGTGCCGGGCAAGGTCGATGAGGACGGCGCCACGACGGTGCCGGCCAAGCTCCTGACCGACCTGGTGAATTCGCTGCCGGCAGGCGAGAAGGTCGAGCTCGACGTGAGCGCCGGCGACACGCTCCACGTCAAGGCCGGACGCTTCCAGACCCACATCAAGGGCATCGCCAGCGACGAGTTCCCGGCGATCCAGACGGCCGGCGACCGACCGACGACCCGCATCGCCCAGAACGTCCTGCGGCGGGCCCTGGCCGAGACGGCGTTCGCGGCCGCCAGCGACGAGGCGCGCCCGATCCTGACCGGCGTGCTGGCCCGGTTCGAGGGCGACCAACTGACGCTTGCCGCAGCCGACAACTATCGGATCGCGGTGAAGACGCTGCCGATCCTCGACACGGTGCCCGAAACGAGCGTCGTCATCCCGGCGCGCGCGCTCAACGAGCTGTCGCGCGTGCTCGCGGACACCGACGATCCGGTCGACGTGGTGCTGGCGGCCGGGCGCAACCAGGTGCTCTTCCACCTCGACGGGATCGATCTCGTGAGCCGTCTCATCGACGGCCAGTTCCCCAATTACCAGCAGGTGATGCCGCAGTCGCATGCGACCCGCGCCGTGCTCGATCGCGAGGAGTTGCTGCGCGCCGTTCGCCCGGCCGCGCTCATCGCCCACGAATCGGCCAACATCGTGAAGCTCCAGATCGGCGGCGAGGGGGATGCGGGCATCACGGTGAGCGCCAACGCCGAAGTCGGCGACCACGTCGGCCAGGTGGAGGCCGCGGTCGATGGTGACGAGACGACGATCGCGTTCAACGCGCGCTATCTCGCCGACGTCCTGACCAACGTGTCGGCCGACCAGTTCGCGCTCGAGCTCAACGGGCCGCTGTCGCCGGGCGTCTTCAAGCCGGTCGGCGACGACCAGTACGTCCACGTCGTCATGCCGGTCAGGACGACCTCCTAGCATCGCTCCGCTCGACGCGCTCTCCGTCCTCGACCTGCGCGGGTACGCCGCGCTCGACCTCGAGTTCGGGCCAGGCACCCACCTCATCTGGGGCCCGAACGCCGCCGGCAAGACGAGCCTCCTCGAGGCCATCGCCCTGCTCGCCTGGGGCCGCTCCCATCGGACCAGCGCCGACGGCGAGCTCATCCGCTGGGGTCGCGACCTCGCCCGGGTCGAGGGCCGGGTCGGCAACGACGTGCTCGAGGTGGCCATCGCCCGGTCCGGCGCGGACGGCAGCAGCGGGCGCAAGCGGATCCGGATCAACGGCGTCGGCCGGCGGGCCGGCGCGCTCGGTCGCATCCTGCGGGCGGTGTCCTTTGCGCCCGAGGACATGCTCCTCGTGGTCGGCTCACCGTCGTTGCGCCGGGGAGCCATCGATGCCCTCGCCGCCGCCCGTTCGGCGGCCTATGCCGACGACCTCGCGACATACGGTCGGACGCTGCAGCAGCGCAACAGCCTGCTGCGGGCGATCCGAGAGGAGCAGGCGGGCCGGGACGAGCTGCGCTTCTGGGACGAGGCCTTCATCGACAGCGGCGGACGCGTCGTCAGTGCCCGTCTCGCCCTGCTCGACGACCTGGCCGGGCCGGTAGCGGCGGCGCATCGCGAGATCGCCCCGGAGGAGGCGGCCGCGGGCCTGACCCTGCGCTACGTCACCAACACGCCGGCACTGCCGGGCGAATCGAGGCGCGATGCGCTGGCGCGACGGCTCGTGGACACCGCGGAGAAGGAGATCTGGAACGGCTCGACGGTCATCGGTCCGCATCGCGACGACCTCGCCTTCGACCTCGCCGGTCGGGACCTCGCGGGGTTCGCGTCGCGGGGCCAGCAGCGCACCGCGATCCTGGCGTTCAAGCTGGCCGAGCTCGATCTGCTGACGGCCCTTGATGGGCGGCCTCCGCTGCTGCTGCTCGACGACGTGTTCAGCGAGCTCGATCCCGACCGACGGGGGCACCTCGTCCGGCGCATCGCAGCGCTGCCCCAAGCGTTCGTCACCACGACGACGCCCGATGACCTCGATCCGGCGCTGCGGGCGATCGCCCACGGCTGGGTCGTTCGGCCGGCTCCCGGAGGGGCCGCCGTGGCCCACGCGACGGCCGCCGACGGCACGCCGGACGCGGTGACCGAGGCGCTGCCGTGACCGGCCCCCGGCGTCGTCCGATGCGTCGGATCGGCGATCTCATCCCCGATGCCGCGCGGTCGCTGGGGCTCGAGGACGAACTGCGCCTCGCACGCGCCATCGCGACGTTCGAGGCGCTCGTCGCCGAGCGTGTTCCGGCAGCGGCCGGCGCCTGCCGCGTCATCCGCATCGAAGGGTTCACGATCGACGTCGAGGCCGACGCGCCCATCGTCGCCCAGGAATTGCGGCTGCGGACCGGGGAGCTGGTCAGGGCCTTTGCCACGGCGCCGGGCGGCATCGGCGTCAGCAACCTGCGGGTGCACGTCCGCCCGGAAGGGCGCCGCGTATAATCCAGCGGACCTGCCAGCCATCTCGGGGCGAACGACGGCCGATCCGGGCCAGGATCGTCCCCGCCGCCCGTCCAATCCTCAACGAGAGGCCCGCATGGCCGCCCGACTCCAACTGAAACTCGGGATCGTCGCGGAGCACGACCGACTCGACGATTCGCCCGACACCCTCGTCGTCGTCGAACCGAGCGTCGGCTCGGTCGCTCGGTCGAAGGGCCACCTGTACCTGCTGGTGACCTCGCGTACCAGCTCGCGGCACGCCCTCGAGGCGACCCGCCTGGCGGCCGAGACGATCCGCAACGAGTACTACTACGACGAGTCGGCCGGCATCCGGGTCTGCCTTCAGAAGGCGATCGCGACCGCCAACAAGCGCCTCCTCCACCAGGCCGACCGACTCGGGCTCAAGTCGCCCGAGGGCAACGGACCGATCGGGGTGGGCGTGGCGGTCGTCCGCGGCAACGAGATGTACGTCGCGACCGTCGGCCCGGCCGAGGCGTACCTCATCCGCCAGGCCCGTCTGTCGACCCTGCCCGATCCGCACCGCGAACGCGGGATGCCGTCCAACGGCCTGGAGCCCGACGTCTGGCGAGGCGAGATCACGGTCGGTGATTCGCTCGTCGTGATCTCGCCCAACATCGTCGCCCGCCTCGGGGCCGACGAGCTCAAGGACGCGATGCTGACGCTCCACCCCCAGTCGGCGATGGAGCACCTTCACGCCCGGTTCCGGGCGGCCGACGGGAGCGGCAGCGACGGCGCGATCGCGTTCGAGGCGACCGAGGTCGCCCAGACGTCGCGGGGCCGGACGCTGGTGCCGGTCCGACCGGCCGAGCCGCTGGCCGGCGCTCCGGACCGCTCGCCGATCCCCTTGGCCGACAACGTCCAGGCAGCCGGGGCGGCGATGTCGGCTGCCGCCGGCAGCGCGCGGGAGGTCGCCGGCAATGCCTTCGAGCGGATCGTGGCGCGCGTCCAGGACGTGCTGCCACGACGACGGCCGGCCTACCGGCGGGTGACGCCGCTCGCCTCGCGCCGCGAGACCCAGCGCCGGGCGGCGATGGCGTTCATCGCCCTCCTCGTGGTGGTCGGCGGGTTGGCCCTGTCGGTGTGGGCATTCGGCGGCCAGCGGACGCAACAGGCGATCGGCTCGATCAACGCCGGCCAGGATGCCCTCGATCGCGCCAAGGCGAACCTCGCGCTCGTCTCGGGGCCGGGCATCGATCTCGTCGAGAGCGACCGTGAAGAGGCCCAGCGGCTGCTCACCGAGGCGTACCAGCAACTCGACGCGGCCCACGACGCCCGCATCAGCGACCGCGTCATCACGCCGCTGCGGACCGAGGTCGTCGCCGGGCTGGACCGGCTGTACGGCGTCGTCCCGGTGGCCAGTACCGACCTGGTGACGCTCAAGCCGGCCAAGGACGCACCCGCCTTCGATCTTGGATCCATCGTCCGCGGCCCCGACGACGTCCCGTACGTCATCGACCGGGCCACCAAGGCCGTCTATCGCATCGATCTCAAGCGCAAGCGCGCGACGCTCGTGATGCGCCAGGGCACCCGCGTCGGGAACGCCAGGGTGGCGCTGCCCAGGTTCCTCGCGGTCGGCGTCCGCGACGTCCTGATCCTCGATTCCAAGAACGTGCTGTGGCGCTGGCGGCCGTCGAACGACGCCGGCAAGGGTACGACCAACAAGGTCAACGTCAACGGGGCGACCCAGTGGGGCGACGACATCGCAGCCATCGGGACGTACGTCCGCAACCGGGAGGCCGGCCTCTACAACCTGTACGTCATCGACCCATCCGAGCAGCAGATCCGAGCCTACCCACCAGCCCAGGACGGGAGCGGCTTCCCGTCCAGCTCCAGGGGCTGGCTCGCCACGGCCCGGGAGGTCGACAAGATGACCTCGATGTACATCGACGGCGACATCTTCGTGGTCGAGAACGGTGCCCTCGAACGCTTCACCTCGGGCAAGACCGGGGGCTGGGACCCGGCACGGATCGGCGACGACCTGCTGCGCAAGGCACCGGTCATCAGCCTCGTGACCGGCTCCGGTGATCGCGGCTCCGGGGTCGTCTACGCCTACGACCGGCCGAACGCCCGGATCGTCGCCTACGACAAGGCCAAGGGGACGTACGTCGCCCAGTACCGTCTCGCCGCCGGGGCGGACGCCGGCTGGGACGATCTGCGTGGCTTCTACGTCATCCCGGGTGTCGAGGACGCCCCGGCGACGCTCGTCTGGCTGTCCAAGGGCGCGGTCCATAGCGCGGTCCTCGAAGCGGTGCCAGAGGCCCCGACCGGATCGCCCAGCCCGTCGGGTTCGGCGGGCCCGAGCCCCGCCGCGTCGGGCGCCGCGACGGCCGCCCCATAGCCGCGCGGGGTCGCCGATGATCCCGCTCCGAGACGCCAACCCGACGCGCTCGACCCCGCTCGTCACCATCGGCCTGATCGTGGCCTGCATCGCGGTCTTCGCATTCGAGCTCACGCGCCAGTGGACCGGCGGCGACCGGGCGCTGGGCCAGCTCATCACGACCTGGGGCATCGTGCCCGCGGAGCTCGTCGACACGCTCGGCGCGGGCAGGTGGCTGTCGCCCGAGATCGCCACGCTCGTCACGAGCCAGTTCCTGCATGCCGGCTGGCTGCACATCGGCGGGAACCTGCTGTTCCTGTGGATCTTCGGCAACAACGTCGAGGACCGCTTCGGGCGGTTGCGGTTCCTGGTCTTCTACCTCGCCGGCGGCGTCATCGCGGGGCTGGCCCAGGTCGCCATCGCGCCCGACTCCACGATCCCGACGATCGGTGCATCGGGGGCGATCGCCGCGACCCTCGGCGCGTATCTCGTCCTGTACCCGGGCGCCCGGGTCACGTCGCTCGTGTTCCTCGTGTTCTTCTACCAGCTCATCGACGTCCCGGCAGTCATCGTCCTGGCCCTGTGGTTCCTCCTCCAGCTGGTCGACGGGCTCGCGTCGCTGGGCGGAGCGGTATCGGGCGGCGGGGTCGCCTTCTTTGCCCACATCGGCGGGTTCGTGTTCGGCGTGGCGGTGGCGGCGCTGGTGCGGAGCCGCTCCGCCCCGCGCGGTCCCTCCCGACGGCCCGTGGGATAATCCGCCGATGGACGACGGGCTGGTGGAGATGGTCGTCGAGAGCGTGCGGGTGCACATGCTGTCGAGCCGCCACGTGGTCATCCTCAAGGAGAACGGCCGGGAGCGCTACCTGCCCATCTGGATCGGTCCGTGGGAGGCGAGCGCCATCGCGATGCGCCTGCAGGGCCTGACCCCCGAGCGTCCGCTGACCCACGACCTGTTCGCGACCGCCCTGGAGGCGATCGACGCGCGGGTGGAGCGGGTGATCATCTCGGACCTGGCCGACGAGACGTTCCACGCCCGCCTGTTCCTCGAGCACGACGGCAAGGTCGGCGAGGTCGACGCCCGCCCGTCCGACGCGCTCGCTCTGGCCGTCCGCGTCGGGGCGCCGATCTTCGCGGTGCCGTCGGTCCTCGATCAGGCGGCGCTCGGCGCCGACGGTGGACTCGGGGAGGATGGTGAAGGGAGCGGCGGCTTCCTGGAGTCGACCGGCGAGAACATCGTGGACCCGCGGCTCGACGTGTTCCGTGACTTCGTCAACTCGCTCGACGTCGACCCTGACAGCGAGGGTCGGTCCAGCTCCTGACCCCTAGCGCTGCGTGGCGGGATCCGGTTGATCGAGCGGGGCGGCCAGGGGAGCGCCGCGCCGCAGCGCGCGGTCGCGATCGGCCCACATCGTCAGGCGTAACCGCCAGAAGTCGCGCATCGCCCGGAAGATGACCTGCGGCCTGGCGCCGGTCGGCGACCCGGCGGTCCGCGGGTAGTGGGGGACCCCGACCTCGACCACCGACCGACCGGCCGCCCGGAGCTTGATGAGCAGCTCGGCCGAGAAGAACGCCCCCTCCGAGGCGACCCGGACGTCCTCGAGCACCTCGCGCCGGAACAGCTTGCAGGCACAGTCGACATCGGTGACGCGGAGGCCGAAGAAGATCCGGTTGGCGAGGCGGAACGCTCGGGCATAGACGGTCCGGATGAACGGATCGGCCCGCCGGATGCGGTAGCCCACGACGGCGTCGGGCCGGTCCTCGGCGGCCATCCGTTCGGTGAGGCGGCCGATGTCCTCGACCCGGAACTGGCGATCCCCGTCGGTGAACGCGACGTACTCGTAGCGCGCCGCGCCGAACCCCGACCGGAGGGCCGCGCCGTAGCCGAGGTTGGTCCGATGGTGGACGGCCCGGACGACGCCGGGATGGCGGGCCGTCAGCTCGTCGGCGATGGCGGCCGTCCGGTCGCGCGAGCCGTCGTCGACCGCGATGATCTCGAACGTGTCGGCCAGGGTCGGCAACGTGTCGAGGGCTTCCTCGACGAGGCCCGCCAGGTTGGCCTCCTCGTTGTGGGCCGGGAAGAAGTACGTCAGCCGCGGCAACCGGGCCGGTGCGGGATCGGTCATCGGCCGGGGATCCGCCGCACGACCCGCGTCAGGAACGCGGGCGTCGGTCCGTCGGTGGGCTCCAGGAGGTAGTCGCGCTGGAGCTCGTCGATCTCGTCCGGCTCGATCCGGATCACGTACACGGGGCGCGAAGGCAGATAGGCATCGATCACGTCCGTCAGCTCTCCAAGTCCCTCGTCGAGTCGCGTGCGATCGTCGATGATCGCGATGTCCGGCCGCCGACCCTCGACGTGCTGTGCGTACCATAGCGGCGTGGAATAACTCCACCAGCTGATGACAACGGCATCCCGACGCATCCGTGCCAGGGCTCGCTCGACCCACGCACGGGCCGTCACGTCGGTGCTCCGATCGACGCTCGCCAGCCGGTTCGGGACCGCGAGCAGCGTGGGAAGCAGGAGCGCCGCCGCCAGCACGCCGGCGACGACCGGGTCCGGGCGCTGACGCGCTGCCCGCGGGTCGGGGTCGGGGTCGCGGCGGTGGCGCAGCAGCGTCGCGAGCTCGCCGCCGAGCAGGGCCATCCAGGTCCAGGCGATGAACGTCGGCCCGAGGTAGTAGCGGTCGATGTCGCCGTTGGTGTAGGAGGTGGCGAACGCGCACGTGACGAACATCGCGACGCCGCTCAGGATCGCGTAGGTCGGTCGCCGGAACGCGGCCACCACGAACCCGACCGGCAACAGGATGGCCAGTGGGCCGAAGCCCGCCGCCGCCCGGTCGACGAGGTCGGCGAGCTTGGGGCCGATGTCGGTGAGGGGCCCGGACACGGCATCCTGGAACTGCGCCCCCAGGACGACGTACCAGAATCCGGCCCACGTCTGCGGGCTGCCGTACACGAGCGGCGCGCGAAACGGTCCGCCACGCAAGGGCAGCTCGAGGAAGACCACCACCACGGTGAGTGCGAGCGCGGTCGCGCAGGCAGCGATGAGGCGGGGTCGGTGGACGATGCCCGGGTCGACCGCCAGGACGAACAGGCCGACGGCCGGCGCGAGCAGCAGGGTCAGCGAGTGGTTGCCCATCGACAGCCCGAACACGACCGCGGTCACGACCAGCCAGCGATCGGCCGAGGTGCGTCGCGCGGCCCGCTCCTCGGCGGTGGTCGCGATGCGCACGGCCGAGACGCGCTCCTCCCACGCGAACAGCATCCGGAACAGGATCACCAGGAACGCGAGATGGAGCGCATGGGCCTCGGCCTGGGTCCCGATCGCCCAGGCGACCTGGGTCAGAGCGAGCCCGAGCCCGGTGATCACGCCCAGGGCAGTGGAACGCGTCAACGCCCGAACGAGGTCCACGGTGACGCCGGCCGCGAGCGCGACGCACAGGCCGGCGAACAGGTTCATCCGGAGGGCCGGTTCGCCGAACGGGGTGAGCACGAGGTTGACCAGCCAGCCAAGCAGGACGTAGGTCGGGTACCCGGTCGGGTGAGCCGTGCCCATGATCGGCGCGACCGTCTGGAGTTCGCCCGTATCCCAGAACCCGATTCCCGGCAACATCGCGCTGCGGATCGCACCGAACGCGATGGCCGCGACGGCCAGCGGCGGGAGCCAGCGGGCGAATCGCGCCCGACCACGCTCGTTCACCACCCGAGGATCCTCGACCACGCGACACCCCAGAAGTTGACCGCGATCGACGCCACGACCAGCGCGACGGCCAGGGGCATCGCCCAGCGTCGGCCGCCATCGACCAGGCGGTCGAACCCGATGGCGACGAGCACCAGCGCGAACGGCAGGACGTCGTTGCTGAACCGATACCCGAACTGGACCCAGCCCTGACTGAAATGCATGAGATCGATCACCGAGATGAGCAGCACCGCGGATGCGGCACCGATGACGACACGACGCCGCCGACCGCCCAACGGTGTCGCGCCGATGAGCAGGAATGCCGGGCTCCCGAGCAGCACGCTCATCCCGATGTCGCGCGGCACGGCGATGGGACAGTCCACGTCGAACAGTCCGCGCGACGCGCCCGGCTCGGTGCACAGCGGACGATCGATCGTCCCGAGCGTGTCGCGCAGCCGGTCGGGCATGATCTCCGGTCCGGTCAGGAACATGATCCCCAGGTTCTGGGGCAGGTAGCGCGGGTCCTCGGCGGCCCACTCGGGGTGATACCCGAGACCCGGGTAGGCGCGTGCCTCGAGCTGGTACAGGTGGTCGTAGGCCGGATGGATCGGCTGGCCGCTGCTGGCGACATTGAAGGCGAGGAGGGCGACGACCGGGATCCCGGCGCCGAGCACGACGGATCGCGCGCGACGCGCCGGGTCGGCCGGCCCGACGAGGACGAAGAACGGCAGGGCGAAGACGACCGGCAGCCGGGCCGTGGTGGCCAGCCCAACGAGCAGGCCGATCGTGAGCGCCAGCGGATCGACTCCGAGGTATCGTCGTCTCCGGTCGCCGGAGGCGGGCGTCGCGGCCGCGTCGCGGCCGGCCTGCGCACCATCGCCACCGAGCGCCAGGCCGACCGCGAGGAGGAGCAGACCGACCGCCACAATGTGGGCTTGGTACCAGGTCGTGGCGACTTGGGCCGTGTACCAGAACGCGGTCCCGAAGGCGAAGAACATGGTCGTGCCGACCCGGACCACGGGGCGGACATCGAGCCGGCCGAGCATCCACCAGCAGAGCCCCACGTCGATCGCGGCCAGGACGGTGAAGATGGTCTGGTCGTCGACCGTGAGCCCGAACACCGCCACGAAGGGCACGAGCAGGATAGCCGGCAACGGCGGGAACGGGATCAGCGCCCGCGGGACGCCGTCGGACGTGGCGATCGGCAGGACGTCCTGGAAGAACCAGTTGCCCAGTCGCGTCGTCGTGTCGGCCACCGGGTAGCGGATCCCGGCCATGCCCTCGAGGAATGCGGCGGCCTGCCACACGAAGTGGTCATAGAACCGGTCGGCTCG
>DAIUES010000017.1:14380-21935 GCA_036844985.1 Candidatus Limnocylindrales bacterium | reverse complement strand
CCGGCGGGGCGTTCGATGAGACCGTCGAGCGAGCGGGGATCAGGCCCCGGCGGCCACCGGGCTGAGACGGACCGACGACTCCGATCCGGAGCTTGCAGTGGTCGTGTCGGGCTGGTCCTGGACGGCCGTGAGAACGACCGCCATAGGCCGTCGACGTGCCTGCTCCTGGGCGACGACACCCGCTGCCATCGATGCCAGCGCCGGCATGTCGTACAGGCTGAAGCCGATGCCGTAGGCCGCCAGGTCATCCGCCCCGAGGCCCCGGAACAGGCCCCGTGCGGCGACCGCGCACATCTCGTCATACAGCTCGGGCCAGCCCACGCGTCGGCGCCCGTAGCAGAACCGGATGAACTCGACCGCGTCCGGGTCGGGGACTCGCGTGGCGGCGGTGAGCGGCTCCATCGATGGCGTGCCCTCCCTTCAGGCAGGGCGCGCGGCGATCCGGACGGGGACGCGACGCGCGCTCGGTGAACGTTCAGCGACGAGGAAGCCATCCGTGTCCAGCTGCCCCGACGGGGGTTCGGGCAGCCGACGCGGCTTCCAAGTATCCCGATCGGCCATCTCGGTGGGCTCCGATCGGTTGGATGCGTATCGTAGGCCCGCGGCCGACCGTCCGGAAGAGGGCTTGTCCACCAGTTCATCCACGAAGTTGTCCACACGAACGGACGTTCACCGAACGTCCGTGCGATACGTGCGTGACGACCGTCAGGTCCCCTTGCGGACCAGGCCCAGGCCGGGACCATCGGCCAAGTGCCAGCGCTTGTCCGGCCCGAGTTCGAGGCCCGCGAACGGGTCGTCGGCCAGCAACAGGTTGCCGTCCAGATCGACCCACTCCGCCAGGGACCCCACGACAGCGGACGCCGCGATCCCGACCGACGTCTCTTCCATGCAGCCGAGGAAGGTCCGAAATCCGCGCGCGCGGGCCTCATCGAGCATGGCGCGAGCAGCCGCGATCCCCCCGCACTTGGCCAACTTGACATTGATGCCCGCCACGACACCCTCCAGGGCGTCGAGATCGTCGAACTCGACGGCACTCTCGTCGGCGACGATCGGCAGCGGCGACCGCTCCTGGAGCCAGGCGAGATCACGCAGGGCCTGCGCCCGGAACGGTTGCTCGATGAGTTCGACACCGAGCTCCACCAGCGCCGGCAATAAGACGCCCGCGTCCTCGCGGGTCCAGCCGGTGTTGGCATCGACGCGAATCGGCCCGGCGTACACATCGCGAACGGCCCGCAGGGTTTCAAGATCAGCCGGTCCACCGCACTTGATCTTGAGTGCGGGGAAGTCGGCTGCGCGCTTGGCTCGCTCGGCGACGACGGCCGGCTCGTCGATGCCGATCGTGAAGTCGGTCGGCGGGATGTCGGCAGGTAGACCGACCAGCGTGTGGACGGGCACACCCAGGACCTTGCCAGCGAAGTCGTGCAGCGCGATATCGAGGGCGCACTTCGCGGCGCCGTTCCAGCGAACCCGCAACGACCATTTCGCACCGAGGAACGCCAGGTGCTGGCGCGCGGACTCGACGTCCTCGAGGTCGATCCACAGGCTGCCGGCCTCATCGAGAAGGACGGGAAAGATCGCGGCCATCGTCTCGGGAGTCTCGCCGTAGAACCGGTCCGGGTAGCCCTCACCCACCCCGACGATCCCAGGGAACCGGTCATCGCGGACCTCCACGATGACCGTCGTGATCCGGGTCCCCGCGTTGTGCTCGGACCGGGCGATCACGAACGGGTCGCGCAGGGCCAGCGACAGGACCTCGTGCTTCAGGCTCAGACCCACGGCAGCGCCTCCACTCCGTCGCGGATCGCCGGCCACAGCCCATCCGCCCCGAACCGGACCGGGTCGTCCGCGGGCAGACCCGTCTCGGCGGCGATGCGGTCGATCACGGCGCGGGCCTCGTCGTCGTCCGGGTAGAGCGACGTGTTCAGGGCGATGGCGACGACCTGCGACGGCGCCACCAGCCCGGCGATGCGCTCATGCAGCTCGATGAACGGGCCGAGCTCGGCGATCGGGAACGACGCCTCGGGCAGGTGATCGAAGTCGTGCGCGGCAAGACCCGGCTTGTGGACGAGGATCATCGCGTGCGGCGTCGCGCCGTGGATGAGGCCCATCGTGACCGCGCTGTAGGCCGGATGATCGATCGACCCCTGGCCCTCGACGACGACCCAGTCGGCACGATGCTCGCCCTGCTCGACGAGCCATTCGACGGTCCCGTTCGTGAAGTCGCTGATGACCCGGTCGACCGCGACGCCCCAGCCCTCGATCATCATCCCGGTCTGACCGGTCGGCACCATGACCGCCGAGGCACCATCGCGCCGGGCGGCCGCCACGACCTCCAGCGCGACCGACATCTTGCCGATGGCGCAGTCCGTGCCGACGGTCAGGATCACCCGCTTGCCGGGCAGGTGGCGACGCCCGACCGTGGTCTCCATCCGATCGGGTGAGCGTCGGTAGTCGATGAGGCGCGTGCCTGCCGCGGCCGCCGCCGAGGCGAACTCCGAGTCGTCGCCGAGGAACTGGTGGAGGCCGGAGTGGATGTCGAGCCCGGCACCGATCGCCTCGAGGATGGTCGTCCGCCACGCGTCGGGCAGCCGTCCGCCAGTCGGCGCGATGCCGATGAGCAGGCCGTCCGGAAGGACCGCCCCCTGGAGCGCGTCAGCCAGCGTCGCGACGAACGGGACGTCGTGGGCCGGCAGCAGCTCGCGCAGGTTGCGCCCGGCCATGGTCGAGTCGAGGATCGCCACGACCGTGTCACGCCCGTAGCGGATCACGCCCATGGCGGTCTTGGCGTGGTGGATGCCGAACTCGCCCTCGGTCAGGATGACCAGGCGTCGTGCGTCGGTCGGGATCACGCCGCCGAGTCTACGAGAGCGGCCGCCTCTGCGGTACGCACCTGACAAGGCTGCCCCTACCGACGGAGGTGGCCGCGGCGATCGCGCTCCTCGCCAGCCCGGCCGCGTCGTTCATCACCGGCAAGGAGGTATCCGTCGACGGCGGCCATCTGGCGCGCTGGCGGAAAGCGACCGACGGGCGCCACGCGTGGCCCCGTCGGTCGTAGCCGGTCGTGTCGGGACGATGGCGTCAGCCACGCCTCGTGGCGACGACCTCGAAGTACTCGGACGGGATCGCCAGCGACGCGTGCGTCGATCGGTCGTGGCTCGTCGCGAGCTCGGCGAGGTCCCGTCGCAGCGCGGCGCGCCCGGTGTCATCGAGCTTCCCGAAGGCCGTGTGGACGGGTCCGTAGTTCACCCGGAAGAAGTCGACGAAGTCGTCGGCGGATGTGAACCGGAACACATACGTCCGGGGGCGGACGAGCAGCTCCGCGACGCCGTCGCCCAGCAGTTCCGTCAGGCGAGGTTCGGTGCCCCACTCGAGCGGGGACCGCACGCCAGCCGGTGGCGGAACGTGGTGGCCGACGGTGCGCAGCATCGCGCCGACGAAGCCGGACGGCGTCCAGTTGGCGAGGGCGATGATGCCGCCGGGCCGGGTCACCCGCAGCAGCTCGAACGCCGCCCGCTCGTGGTCGGCCGTGAACATGACCCCGAGGGCGGACAACGTCGCATCGAACGAGGCGTCCTCGAACGGCAACGCCTCGGCATCGCCGTCCATGAAGCGGATCTCGAGGCCTTCGGCCGCCGAGCGCACTCGCGCCCGCTCGAGCAGGGCGGGAACGTAGTCGACGCCGGTCACGACCGCGCCAGACCTCGCCGCGGCGATGGCCGCATTGCCGCTACCGGTCGCGATGTCGAGCACGCTCGAGCCGGCTGCCACGTCGGCCGCGTCCACGAGCTGCTCGGAGATGATCTGGATGCGGGCCGCGACGGCGGCGTAATCACCGCTCGCCCAGGTCTGCTGCTGTCGGCCCTTGACCTCCTCGAGGTCGGGGGCTGCCGTTTGGATCGCCATGGTCTGGCTCCTTGCTGGTCGCGTGTGTCGGATTCGATTCGATGCCGCCGTCCCACGCTGGCGGCCGGCTCGCCGAGCATCGGCGACGGACATGGCTCGTGGGGGGTACAGCTTCTGTAGCCAGCCGGTACAACTTCTGAACTGGCTTGTCGAGCCATCGGGTCGTACGCTGTCGACGTCGATCGATCGATCGAGGCCGGAAAGGAAGAGATGAGCCACTACGGCCAGTTCTGCCCCGTGGCGAAAGCCATGGAGTTGCTCGACGAGCGTTGGACGATGCTCGTCATCCGCGAGCTGCTGGAGGGCAGCCAGACCTTCAACACGCTACGGCGCGGTTTGCCACGGATGTCGCCGGCGTTGCTCTCGACCCGGCTCCGGTCGCTGGCGCGGGCGGGCGTGATCGATCGGCACGAGGATGGCAGTCGCGTGTACTACACGCTCACACCGGCCGGCCGCGAGCTGGGTCCGATCGTCGAATCCATCGGACGCTGGGGCATCCGCTGGATCCCCGAGCTCGGCGACGAGGATCTCGATCCGCATCTGCTGATGTGGGACATCCACCGCAACGTGGACCTCGGCGAGGTGCCGCCGGGCAGGACGATCGTGCGGTTCAGCTTCCGCGACGTCGTGGGGTCGGGTCGCGACTGGTGGCTCGTCATCAAGTCCGATGGTGTGGACCTTTGCGACTTCGACCCGGGCGGCCCGGTCGCCGCGACCGTCGATACCGAGCTCCGGACGATGACGCGGCTGTGGCGTGGCGACGACCGTTGGCCGCAGGCGCTGCGCTCAGGTCAGCTTCGTCTCGACGCTCCGCAACAAGTGCGACGCGCGGTCCCGCGCTGGCTCAAGCTGTCGGCCTTCGCCTCGGTCCCGCGGCCGGCCTGACCGCACGGTCCGAGCGCCGACCGAGCCCACATGACCGTGTCATCTTGCCTGCCGCCTCGACGCACGGCCGGTTGTTCGGCGTCGGGATCCTGGCCAAGGTCGCCGCCGAACGGGGGATCAAGGGCTGGCCCGGACACTCTGGTCCGCGGTCGGGACCGAGAACGCCCGTGCCCCGCTGGGTGGCTGGTGACGCCACCGGGCGAGCTGCCGAGAGCGCATCGGCCAGCTCCTGTCAGACGCGGCGCCAGATCCGGACGCCTCAGCCACGCTCGACGAGGCGATCGCCCTGGCCCTCGGCCGATGCCCTCCGACAGGGCGACTCGAAGGCAGCCGGATCCGTCTACGCCACGACAGCGCGGCTGGTCGCGCCGTCGGCCGACCTCATCGAGGGGCCGCGGAGCGATCGAAGCCTTCTGGCAGGCAGGGCTCGATGCCGGCGTGGTCGACGTCGAACTCGACGCGGTGACGGCCGAGCGTCGGGGGCAGATGGCCTACGAGCTCGGGCGATACGCGCTGCTATGCCTATCCGGTTGTCTCAGCGCTACACAACATGTAGAAACCGAGAGCCGGGATGAACTCAGAGCATGTAGCGGGTTACGGCGACGCCGAGAACTGCCGCATCATCTCCGCAAGGCCATTCGTCACTTGACCGTGACGACGGGTTCACAGATGGTGGCGATGTGAGATTCATGATCCGTGCTGTCGGCATCTCCGCGCTCCTGGTCGTCGCTGCCGCCGCGTGTGCGACGCCGGCTCCAACGCCTTCTGCTCCGGCATCTACTGCCCCAGTCGCGAGTCCGTCGCCAGCGGACTCGACATCGCAATCGCCTGGCCCGTCTGGTGCCACGTCGCTCGTGTGTGACCCCACCGTCCCGACCTGGACAACGACTGACGCAAGCGGTTCGCCGGTCCCGGTGATCCTCACCTTGACCTGTGAGAATGGCATCGTTGCCGCCGAGGAAGTCGTCCCGCACGACAGCGCGCCCGTGGCACAGGCGGAGTTCCATCACGGAGGCTACTGCCCGGCCCCGCCGAAGAAGTGCGCGGTCGCAGGACCCGACTGGGGATACGTCGTCTTCACGATGACCGACGGATCGACGCTATGGGCGACCGTTTCGGCAAGGGACGGAGCGGTCCGCGCGACCTACGAGGGAATGTTTCCGCCCGCGTAGGCGCAATCGCGACATCCGGGGTGCGCGGCCCCCATGGGGAGTCAGCGGTGTCGCGATCATGTCCGAACCACACTGGATCCCCCTGGATGAGCGAGCGCCACGGCTGGTCTGGCCCTTGGTGGGAGGCGAGTCAACCCCGTTGCCTTGCCGCGTCGGCGCGGAGATTGATCATCGGGCAGTGGGCCTCGAAGGTCCTCCCACGCCGTCGGCGCTTGCGAGGCGCTGAGGCCAAGCAAGGTCTCGAAGCCAGCCATCTTGTAGAAGCGACGGTTGAAGCGGAACACGTATTCATCGAGGTAGTTGTCGAGATGGTCGGCCCCGACGCCGTGGTGAGTGCCTTGGAGCCACGACTTCAGGTTCGAGATGACGCGATGGACGCCCGGGACGACGTTAGCGTCGAGACCGGCCTTCTTGAGTGCTCGCTGGGACTTCGGCAGATGCTTGTAGCCGCGCGCGGTCAAGGATGCGTAACCGGGCCAGGCGTCGCTATGGATCATCGAACCGGGCGCGATCGTGCGAAGGACGAAGGCGCTGAGCGTCGCGCCGGCAGCATCGGGGATGACCTCCATTCGCAACCGGCCAAGGCTCTTCTCGCGCCGCTCGACGGCGATGGCAACGAGGAGAGCGTTGCGGTCCTGGGTGGAGCGCCCGCGCTTGAACCCGGCCTGCCTGCCACCGACCCAGGTCTCATCGACCTCGACCTCGCCGGTCAGCGGTTGTCGGTTCGGATTGACCATCGCCCGGCGGAGCTTGTGGAGCAGCATCCAGGCCGTCTCGTAGCGCTTGATTCCGAGTTGCGCCCGGAGTTGGACGGCAGAGATCCCTGGCGTGAGCGTCGCGACAAGGTAGGCAGCCCAGAACCAGGTCGTAAGCGGCAGTTTGGTGCGATGAAGGACCGTGCCCGCGGTGATCGAAGTCTGGTGGTGCCGGGGCCGACACTGCCAGAGGCCGCGGGTCGCGATCAGGGTCACATCCGAAGAGCCGCAGCGCGGGCAGGCGAAGCCATTCGGCCAGCGTCGCTCCACCAGGTAACGGGCACATGCCGCATCATCGGGAAACGCCCGCTGGAAATCGAGCAGGGTTCGCGGGTAGGGTGTTGGAGCGGCCACGCCTCCACACTACATCTTGCGTAGCGCTGAGACAACCGGATAGGCATACGCGCTGCAACTCCAGCCGGCGGCCGGTGACGGTCATCGATCGTGGCGCGTACGTCCTCGTGCTCGAACAACAGGGCAGCGGCTCGTGGCAGCGGGCAATCGAGATGTTCAACCCGGATTCTCCAGCGGCGCGACCGATCGGAGCGCTTCCGGGGCGACAAGGACCGTAAGGAGGTATCGAGTGTCAAGGATCGGAAAGGCGACCGTCGCCGCGGTGATACTGCTCGTCGCTCTGACACAGCGGGTCGGTCGGGATGATGCCGCCGAGTCTACGAGACGGAGGGAGTGACGGTACCCTGTGTCCGCCATCCGGCCGGGCAGGAGCGTGGCATGCCGTTCGGTCGCCTCCTCGGGGGGCGGCAACCGTAGCATTGCCGAGGTGTGGTCAGTCGACGCCGACGTCGCGCCGGATCGCGGACTGCGCCAGCCGTGCGACGA
>DAIUES010000017.1:1079-14280 GCA_036844985.1 Candidatus Limnocylindrales bacterium | reverse complement strand
GACCGGTTGCCGGAAGCCGACCGCCAGCCGGTTCCAGCCATTGATGGCGATGATCGCCAGGGTCAGGGCGACCTGCTCCTCCGGGCTGAACTGGCGCGCCATCTCGTCGTAGACGTCATCAGGTGCCCCGGTTTCGGACAGGAGGGTCAGCGCTTCGGTCCAGGCAAGGGCCGCCCGCTCCCTGGCATCGAAGCCCGGCGCCTCGCGCCAGACGGCAACGAGATGGAGACGCTGCGGGTCCTCGCCCATCGCCAGCGCGTCCTTGGTGTGCATGTCCACGCAGTACGCGCAGCCGTTGATCTGCGACGCACGGAGCTTGATCAGCTCGCGCACCTTTGGATCGAGCGTGCTGGCATCGACCACGCGCTCGAGCTCGCTCATCGCTCGCGACGCCTCGGGGAGGACATGTCGGTAATCGAGTCTCATATCGTCCGGCACTCCTAGTAACCAGTGAACTCTTCGGTCCGGATGTCGTCCTCGTCGACGCCCGCGTCGACGAGCATCGTCCGCAGCCCGCTGACCATGCCGGGCGGGCCGGTG
Organism: Candidatus Limnocylindrales bacterium; assembly: GCA_036844985.1. GTDB lineage: Bacteria > Chloroflexota > Limnocylindria > Limnocylindrales > CSP1-4 > SPCO01. Next base: position 13,740 of record DAIUES010000017.1, on the reverse strand, counting down.
AGGTAGTAGATGGCGTTGGCCACGCCCGACAGGTGGCGATCGAGCATCGACGCATCGATGCGCCCGCGCTCGCCCTCCCACTCGCGCTCCGACCCGGACGGGTCCGACATCGTCGGCACGAACGTGAGGTTCGGGTCCTGTTCCGCGAGCTTCGCCAGCTCCTCGAGGAAGGCGGCGTCCTCTGGTCGACGGTTGGCGTACATGACGACGACGGGATAGGCCAGACCGCCGTCGCGGATGGCCTGGATGAGGATGCTGCGGAAGGGCGTGATGCCGATCCCGCCGGTCAACACGACAGCCGGCCGGGTAGCGTGATGCAGACGCAGATCACCGAACGGCCCCTCGATCCGGACCGTGGTTCCGAGCGGCATCGTCTGGAGGACCCGCTTGAACGCGGTGTCGCGCAGCCGGGTCGTGATCATGATCACGTCCTCGTCGGGAGCGCTCGAGATCGAGAACCCGCGGGTATTCCCTTCGTCGTCGGTCTCGGGCGGGTCGAGCAACGTGATGTCGACGAACTGGCCGGCGCGGTACGTCCAGTCAGCCGGCTTGGCGAACCGGAAGGCCATCGTCCGCTCGGCGACGAGCTCGCGGCCCACCAGCGCCGCCTCGAAGGTGGGCCACGCGGCAGTGGCGGTCATGCGTCGGGACCGGAGTCGAGGCTGGCCTCGACCGTGATCTCGGCGCCGGCGAACAGGCGCGAGATGGGACACAGGTCGGCGGCCTCGTTGACGATCGACCTGAACGCGACCGCATCCAGCTCGGGAACCACCGCGTCGACGGCCAGCGCGGACGACACGACCGTCGGCCGACCCTCGACGTCGTCGAGCGATACGGTGGCGGTGACCTCGAGCCGCTGTGCTGTCGCGCCGTGCTCACCGAGTCGAAGGGCGAGTGCCATCGAGAAACACGAGGCGTGGGCGGCCGCCGCCAGCTCTTCGGGGCTGGTCATGCCGTCCGGTCGCTGAATCCGCGCGGCCCACGTGACGGGGAGCTCGCCGAAGGCGCCGCTGCCCGACGTGACGATGCCGCTGCCGTTCGCCAGTCGCCCGGTCCAGACGGTCTGGGCCGTCCGCTGTGCGATTCCTGCGTGTCGTGCGATAGCCATTTCAGCATCTCCCTACCGTGCCCGCCTCCGGTCGAGGCGTGGGTCCACCCTAGGCCGGGGCCCTTAACACGGCACGTGACGAGCATGAACGGCAAATGAATGTCAGCCGGGACGGATCGCGGTTCACGTGCTGTTCATCCGAATTCCGGGGCGTCTTCAGCTCGCCGACCTACGGTGGGTGCGGTGGGATCGCCCACCACCGTCGGGGCGTGCCCCCGATCGAGCGAGGAAGACCCCGATGCGCCGCTTGACCACCACCCGACCGTTCACCTGCGTCACCTGCGAGATCGAGATCGTCGGCGAGCCGCTGTTCCATGTCGGTCTTCCGTTCTGCTGCGCCGGCTGCCTGGCCGATGGGCCGTGCGTCTGCTCCTACGACCGGGAGCCTGAGCCGGACCGACGGGTCCGCCACTGCCTTGACGTGGCCGACTTCATCACGACACCGGCACCGGCCAGGGACCGCGAGCTCGTCGGAGCAGGACGACGCTGAGCGCGTCGACCGAGCGCCGGGATGAGCACCGTGATCGCTCCATCCCGGCCTGGCACGGCCGTCACGAGGCCGGCCGAGCGTATCCTGAGCGCTCGATGCCGAACCCCTCGCCGCTCGCCGTCGCCGCGCTGGCGTTCGTCCACGACCACGTCACCCCGTCGGATCTCGTTGCCCGGTTCGGCGCGGTCGACGCGACGATCGACGGACCGGCGGCGGAGGCCCTCCTCGATGAGCTGTGCGGCCTGGGCCAGGCTCACGTCGTGCGCAGTGCACAGGCCGGCGGCGACTACTTCCCGACGCCACTCGGCGAGCGGCTCCTCGCGGCGTCGTTCGTCGGCCGCTCGGAGCAGGTCGACCTGCTCGCCGAGATCGAGCAGATGAGGACGGACCTGCTGTCGACCATCGCGCACGAGCTCAGGACACCGTTGACCGCCGTCCGGACGAGCGTCGGCCTGCTCCTGGACCCCGCCATCGAGCCGACGCCGGAGCAACACCAGACGCTGCTCGACACGATCGATCGGAACACGACGAGGATGCAACGGGTGGTCGGCGACATCCTGGACCTCGCACGGTTCCGGGCGGGGAGCGTCCAGCTCCAACTGCGCCGATTCGATGCGATCGAACTCGCCGAGTCGGCGATCTCGTCGATGGCCCTGCTGGCCGAGTCGCGGAGGCAGACGATCCGGCTCGAAGTGCGATCGCGACCGATCTCCGTCTTCGCCGACTTCCGGCGCCTCGAACAGGCGATCGTCAACCTCCTGTCGAACGCCCTCAAGTACTCCCCTGACGGGACTCCGATCACGGTCTCGGTCGAGGAGGCTGGGCTCGATGTCTCGTGGTCCGTGACGGACGAGGGCCACGGCATCAAGCCAGCCGATCGGGCGCGCCTGTTCGAGCGTTTCTATGTCGCGCGTCGCGACCGATCCGACGCCACGGCCGGGATCGGTCTTGGCCTGCCCATCTCGCTCCTCATCGTGCAGGCCCACGAGGGTCGGATCGATGTCCAAAGTCGGCCCGGGCGAGGCAGCACGTTCACGATCGTCGTCCCGTCGGTCGGACCACGGGAGGTTTCCGAGGAGTGAGGATCCTGGTCATCGACGACGAGCCGGACGTCATCGAGTCGGTCCGTCTCGTGTTCACGTTGCAGTGGCGGGAGATCGACGTCATGGGGGCGTCAACGGGCGAGGCTGGGCTCGATTCCATTGAACGCGATAGTCCGGACATCGTCCTGCTCGACGTCGGCCTGCCCGACGTCGACGGCTTCGAGGTCCTCCGCCAGATCCGGGCGTTCTCCGACGTGCCCGTCGTGATGCTCACCGCCCACGACGATTCGCTCGACAAGGTCAAGGGCCTCGAACTCGGTGCGGACGACTACGTCACCAAACCGTTCAACCACCTCGAGCTGATGGCCAGGGTCAAGGCCGTCCTGCGCCGGCTCGACATGCCGGCGCCTGCCAGCCGCGCTCCGTCGTTCCGTTCGGGCGACCTCGAGGTCGATTTCGCGCGCCAGGAGGCCCGCCTCAAGGGCGAGCGCCTGGAGCTGACCCCGACCGAGTACAAGCTGCTCTATCACCTGGTCCGCAACGCGGGCCACATCCTCCAGCACGGCACGCTGCTGGCAAAGGTGTGGGGGCGCGAATACGTGAACGAGGTCGACTACATCCGGGTCTACGTCCGCCGACTTCGCGAGAAGCTCGGCGACAGCCTCGACGATCCCCGGTACATCCGGACAGAACGGGGCCTGGGCTACCGGTTCGTGGCTGACGAACCCTCCTGAGGATCCCGGTCACGCGAGTGCCGCCAGCGATCGGCCTGGAGTCGGGAGAGTTGGTACCGCATACCGGATGCCCAGTGATCTGTCTCATGCGTATCGGCCGGGTACGCCCAGTACCAAGAAGAGACGCATGAGACAGGATCGATAAGGGTACAGATAGGGGTTCAGCGGGGGTTCAGCTTACACACGGACACGAGCATCTCGTGCGCTCCTGAGCCAACCTATCTGCCGCGCACGTATCCAAGCAATTCTTGACGCGGAACCGTCTCACATCACGCCACTCAGGGGGACACTCGGTCGCGGGTGGATCGCGCGCCTCGGATCGGCGCAGGACGGGCCCTGCTCATTTGGTTCTGGATGCACGTTGATGCCAGCGACGCCGTGGTATGCGCTCCCCGATTCACGAATGGGGTCGCGCCGGGCCGTAGACCGCATTGGCTGATCCCTCTGTCGACACGTCAACTGTGCGCGATCCCACGTAGCGCGAATCCTGGCGCCTCTCGGATGCCGCCTCGAGTGCTCGGAGCGATCCGGGACCGGTGCCGGTTTCGTCCATTGACTGCACCCTGGCCGGGCTTCTAGTCTACGAACAGGTTCAAGCACCATGAGGGGAGACATGCGGGTTCTCGGACCGAGCATGAGGGTCCTCGCGCTCATGGTTGTTGGGTGTACGGCCGCGTCCGGGGAGCCGGGTGCAGCGAGTCCGGGCGCGACCTCGGCGGCGCCTCTTCCCACTCAGTCAGCGCCAGCCCCGGCGGATGCTTCGCCCGTTGTCGCAGGACAGTCTGATATGCCGACCTGCCCTCCCGATACGGAGGCCTACGACGCGGAGGAGCACGAAGTCCCTCCAATGGACGCGCCAGTTGCTTCGTGCTTCGTGCCCGAGGTCTCGAGCGAGCCAGGTCCCCCCAAGCATGCCGTTCCGCTCGAGAGTGCAACGCCCTGAGCTACGAGCCTGCCTGAACGCAGGCAATTTCAGGCCTGTCGATGCCGCGTAATGGTCCCTTGATGCCGGGATCCGAGGTTCGTGAGCTGGGCCGCTTTCCTCGTTCAGCCGCAGCCGAGTTCAGCAGTCAATCGGGCTAAGCGGGCCCGCGTCCGATCTCGTCGACGTGGGTGGTACCGCACTCGGGTTCGGCGACGTGCGAATCGGTCAGACCACAAGATGCTGTGTGGTATTAGGCGGCCAACCACCAGATATTGTGGTTGGGGAGGTGGTACCGCATACCGGATTCGAACCGGTGATCTCCGCCTTGAGAGGGCGGTGTCCTGGGCCTCTAGACGAATGCGGCGCCGAGGGGCGGACAGCCGAGGGCCGTCGTCGCCGGCCGACAGGATACCAGCGACCGTGGCGCGGTGCCACGAACGGCACCCAGCCGACCTACAGTCGATGCACCTCGAGGAAGACGCGGATCGCCTCGGCGACCTGCGCGTGGCTCTCCTCGCCGGCGACCAGGCCGAAGTGCGAGTGGGCGCCGAACGGCTCGAACTCCGCACCGAGCCAATCGGCCAGCCGCTCGGCGTCATCGAGCGTGACCGCGCGGTCGAGCCCGCCGCCGATGACGAGCCGCGGCACCTCGGACACGACACGCCGATCGACCGGGATGCCGACGAGCATCTGGCGGCGCGCGACGCCCGACTCGTGCGGCTTCTGGCCGAGCAGGTGCTGGATCTTGAGGACGTCGGCGAGCGACAGGTCACGATCGTCGCGGACCAGCTTCTCGGGCAGGGTCTCCCAGCCGATCACGCTCCGCCCGTAGACGTCGGGCACGTCGCGGAGCTCGTGCGAGCGCGCAGCCGGACGCAGGTCGCGCGGCAACTGCGAGGCGATGAGGACGAGTCCGCCGATGGCGACCCGCTCGGCGGCCTTCATCGCCAGCAGGCCACCCATCCCGTGGCCGATGACCACGGTCGTGGGGCCGAGTCGATCGAGCGCGGCGACGACGTCCTCGGTGTAGCTCTCGAACGACAGCGTGGCCGGGTCGGCCGTCGTCGACCAGTAGTGGTTGCGCAGGTTCAGCGCATGCCCTTCCCAGCCCCGACCGGCGAAGTACCCGAGGTAGCGCTCCCACAGCCACGACCCCGAGAGCTCGCCGTGGACGAACAGCAGCGGCTTCCGCCGCGACCGCCGCTCGGGCAGCCACGACTCGATGTACACGCCGCGGTCGTGCAGCTCGATCTCGTCCTTGCGCACGGGGCGGCCGTGGCCGGTCGGTGCCTGGCCGTGGGACAGCATCGATTCGGGGATGAGATCGGACATCGGTTTCACCATTCGTGCGGGTTGATGACGAGGCCGGTCAACGCCTTGGGGTAGAAGTAGGTCGATTTCTGGGGCATGACGTCGCCCTCGCGCGCGACGGCTTCGATCGCCGCGACCGGCGTGCCCTCGAGCAGGAAGGCGACATCGACGCCGTCGTTGGCGTCCACGGCGGCGACCGCATCGGCGGCGGACTTCGTGTAGTCGATGGCGCCGGCGGCGACGGCGTCGGCGTCGATCCCGAGCAATCGCTCGAGCGCGATCCCCAGCATCGTCACGTCGAGCCCGCGAAGCGCCTCGCCGCCGGTCGGTGTGGACGACCCGAATGCGTCCCGGTGCGCGGTCAGCAGCGCACCACCGGCGCGGGTCCACAACCCGAACCGACCCCGTCCGCCGGTCGCGACCGCCGGCGACGCGAAGGCATCGACCAGGACCTCACCCGTCGCAATGGGCTCGACCTCGAACAGGCTGTCGAGGTCGGCCAACAGCCGCCCGACGCGCACGTCGTCGACCCCCCGCACGAGCCGATGGGTCGGCAGGACCGTCAGCTCATCAGCGTTGGCGGGGAGTAGCAGCGCCAGGATGTAGTCGAACGGCGGGTCCTCCTGGCACGAGCGGGTCATGCGTCGCTCGTCCCGGTACCGCAGCGCCGTCTCGTAGCGGTGGTGACCGTCGGCGATCGTGACGTGGCCGGCCTCGCCGGCGCGGATGAGCGCCGCGGCACGGTCCGCCGCCTGACCATCTCCATCCGCCGCCACGGCCCACGACCGATGACGGACGCCGTCCTCATCGGTGAGGTCGACATCGGCCGGGCCCGCGGCGATCTCGGCAAGGATCGACCGGGTGACGCCGGCGGCGTCGTCGAACAGGCCGACGACCGGGCTGGTGTTGACCCCGGTCGCCCGGAGCAGTCGGTACCGATCTTCCCGCGGCGCGCGCAGCGTCCGTTCGTGCGGCAGGACGCCTGAGCCGGGCCCGAACGCCTCGAGCTTGAGTCGGGCGAAGAAGCCACGCTGGGTTCGCACGACGTCGGAGCCAGGCACCCGGTACGTCTGCTCGTAGACGTACACCGACGGGTGGGGGTCCTTGCGCAGGGTCCCGTCGGAGCGCCATGCCGCGAGCGTCCGCGCAGCCCGCCGGTAGCGGTCGTCCTCGGCATCGCCCGATTCGACCGCGGGCAGATCGAGCCGGACAACGTTGGCCGGGTGACGGGCCACGAGCCGGGCGCGTTCGGCGGCATCGATGACGTCGTATGGCGGCGCGACCACGGCGGCGAGGTCCCCGACGACGGACGGCTCGAAGCGAAGCGCACGGAACGGGCGGATATCGGGCACGGACCCCTCGGGGATGGCGGCTCGCGGGCCGGCGGCGGTGGGACGGCGACATCGTACGATACGCGTCGCCCGGACCGCGACCGCCGGGTCGGGGGCCGGTCGTGGGGACGCAACTTTCCCCGGGGGTGAGGCGTCCTTGGTGCGATCATCCCCGCCGGATCAACCGTTCTGGAGTCCGCGTGCGCCACTTGTCCCCTTCGAAGCCGACCCGCCGATCACGCCTGGCCGCGGCCGTGGTCGCCATCGCGACCGTTCTCCTGGCCGTGGCGCCGGCGGTCCTCGCGGCTCCGTCCTCGGATGGTGGCGGCCGAACACCTGTGCTGACCGCAGTCACGCCACCGCCCGGACTGACCATCGAGTCGAAAGTGCTGCTTCAGGGTCACGCCCGGGTGGGGGCCTGGATGGCCATCGAGGTCCACCTCAGGAACGACGGCCCGGCCATCGCCGGCGAACTGCGACTGGCGGGCGGTGTCCAGGGCCGGACCCGCTTCGGCACGCCGGTCGACCTGCCGACCCAATCGGACAAGACCTTCCGCCTGTACGCGCAGCCGCCGGCCTTCGGCAACGAGGTCGAGATCAGCCTCGTGGACGCGTCGACGACGATCGCCACGACGAAGGCCAAGTTCACCGGCCACGATCCGAACCAGATGGTGGTCGGCATCGTGGCCGAGCGCCCGGGCGGCATCATCGGCGACCTCGATCTGCTGCCGAACATGAACAACCTCGCGCCGCTGACGATCGGGCTCGACATCGCCGACCTGCCGACGCGACTGGAAGCGTGGAACACGCTGGATCGGCTGATCTGGCAGGACGCCGATTCCTCGCGGCTGAGCCAGGAACAGCGGGACGCGCTGCGGGGCTGGATCGCTGGTGGCGGGCGGCTCGTGATCGTCGGCGGGACGGCCGGGCCCTCGACCCTGTCGGCCCTTCCCGACGCGATCCTGCCGTACCGCCCCACCGCGACGACCGACGTGGCACCCGCGTCCCTGCAGGCCCTGCTCGGCGAGCTGCCAAAGGATGCGACCGACCTGCCCGCGCTGTCGGGAACCCTCATGGAAGGCACCCCGCTGGCCGCGGTGGGCGACCAGGTCGTCGCCGCCGAGCGTTCGTACGGCAGCGGTGCGGTCACCCTGATCGGGTTCGATCCGACCGCCGCCTGGATGTCCGGCACCCGGACCGCGGAAGGCCTCTGGCGGCGCGTCATCCCGACCCGCGCCGTGAGCGGGCTGGTCATCGGCGACGACAGCCAGATCGTGTCGGCGGCCTCGCAACTGCCGTCGCTCGCCCTGCCACCGGTCGGCGGCCTCATCGCCCTGCTCGGGGCCTACATCCTGCTGATCGGGCCGCTCAACTACCTCGTCCTGCGCCGGCTCGACAAGCGCGAGTGGGCCTGGGTCACGATGCCGGTGCTCATCGCCGGCTTCGCGGTCGGGGCATACGCCTTCGGATCCCTGCTCCGTGGCAGCGACCTGATCGTCAACGAGGTGGCCATCGTGCGCGGGGCTCCGGGTGCGACCGAAGGGGCGGCGCAGGCCTACCTCGGGATCTTCTCGCCGACTCGCGGCGCGTACCAGGTGCGGGTCCCCGGCGGTGCGCTCCTGTCGGCACCGGCCAACGGGGATTTCAGCCCGGACGGTTCGTCATCCACACTCGACGTCCTGCAGGGCGACCCTGCTCGAGTGCGCGACCTCAACGTCGGGTTCGGGACGTTGCGCACGATCCGCGCCGAGACCGCGGTGGCCGTGCCGCTCGTGACCGCCGACCTGCGCCTCGAGAACGGGCGCCTGAAAGGCACGGTCACGAACGGGTCCGACAAACCCCTTCTCAAGCCCGCGGTCGTCCTCGGCGGGACCGTGGCCAAGCTCGACGACCTGGCGCCCGGCGCCACGGCGACGGTCGACGTGGTGACGCAGCAGATCCAGTTCGGCCAGCAGCTGTCGGATCGGGTCGTCGGCCAGATCTTCTTCGACGGCAGCCAGCGCCAGGGCGACGACACCACCCGGCTGTACGCCCGGCACACCATCATCGACCAGCTGACCTACGACCCGAACTTCGGCTTCACCGGCTCGTTGCCGGCGGACTCGGCCGTGATCCTCGCATGGTCCGACGACGAACTCGTGCCGGTCGAGATCGCGGGCCAGACCCCGCGCCGGACGGGCAACGTCCTGTGGTACCTCCCGACCGACGTCGCGATCCACGGCACGACCACGTTCCGGATGGACCTCCTGCGGAACACCGTCATCTCGAGTGATGCCGCGTTCTTCAACAAGGACCCATTCACGATCAGCTTCGGCAAGGGCACGGCCGAGCTGTCGTACCGACCGATCGCCTTCACGGGATCGATCGCCGCGACCCAGCTGGCGGTGGGGTTCAACTTCGGCGACCCCGGCTTCAGCGTCGACCCCACGCTGACCGGACCGCTCGACAGCATCCCGGTCACGTGCGGGGCCGAGCCGGTCGAGGGCTGCGTGCAGCCGGTGGCCGACGGCCTGCCCGAGCTGGAGGTGTTCGACCTGCGGGGAGCCGCGTGGCGACGGTTCCCGCACCTGACGGGTGGGAGCCGTTTCGCCATCGCCGAGCCGCAGCGCTACGTCGACCCGGCGACCGGGACCGTGCTGATCCGGTTCGTCAATGAGAACAACGACAATGTCGGCTTCAACCTGGACCTGTCGATCACCGGGGAGGTCGAATGACCGCGATCGTCACCACCGAGGGGCTGGTCAAGCGCTACGACGGCACGCTCGCCGTGGCCGGCGTGGACCTGACCGTCGAATCGGGCGAGATCTTCGGCCTGGTCGGACCCAACGGCGCGGGCAAGACGACGACCCTGCGCATCCTCGCGACGCTGCTCCAGCCGTCGGCCGGCACGGCCGAGATCGCCGGCATGTCGGTCACCCGGAACCCCGACCAGGTCCGCCGCGTCCTCGGCTTCATGCCGGATGCATTCGGGGTCTACGACGACATGAAAGTCTGGGAGTACCTCGACTTCTTCGCTCGCTGCTACGGCATCCCGGCGGCCCAGCGGCGGCGGACCATCGGCGACCTGCTCGAGTTGGTGGATCTGGGCACCAAGCGCGATTCGTACGTCCAGACCCTGTCGCGCGGCATGCAGCAGCGGCTGTGCCTGGCCCACGCCCTGGTCCACGACCCGGCGGTGCTGCTGCTCGACGAGCCGGCGTCGGGGCTCGACCCGCGGGCCCGGGTCGAGCTGCGCGAGCTCCTGCGCGAGCTGCGTTCGATGGGCAAGACCATCCTGATCAGCAGCCACATCCTGCCGGAGCTCGAGGAGCTGTGCACCAGCGTCGCCATCGTCGATCGCGGCCAGGTGCTGGCCCAGGGCCGGGTCGCCGAGATCGAGCGACGACTGCGGTTCGGGGCCGTGCTGCGGGTCCGCCTGCTGCTCGAGGGCGACGCGCTCGAAGCGGCCCGCGCCGGGTTCGCCGCGGATGCCGATGTGGCCTCATCGACCCTGCTCGAGGACGGCACGATCGAGCTCGGGTTCCGCGGCGATGACGCCGCGTCGGTCCGGCTGCTGGCGAAGTCGGTGGCGGCCGGCCTGCCGATCGTGAGCTTCGCGCGGGCAGCCAGCGACCTCGAGGAGCTGTTCCTGCAGGTGACTTCGCCCGACCGTGAACCCCTCGAAGCGGCGTAGGAGACGACGATGACCGACGCCACGCTCAGCCCGTCCCTGCCGCCCCGCCAACGGTCCGCCGCGTTCGTCCGGGCCACGAGCGGGATCGCAGCGATCGGGGTGAAGGAGCTGCGCGGCCGGATGCGCGGCCGACGCGCGTTCATCATCCTGACCATCTACCTGCTGTTGCTGGGCGGTTTCGCGCTGATGGTCGAGCGCATCGCCGAAGCGGGCTACTCGAGCAACTTCGGCGGCATGTCGGCGTTCGCCGGGGCGGCGATCGGCCAGGCGATCTTCGCCGCGCTGCTGATGCTGATGACCCTCCAGGTCGTCTTCCTCGCCGCGTCCTCGACCGCGGGCTCGATCAGCCTCGAGCGGGAGAAGCAGACCCTCGACCTGCTCGTCACCACCCCGATCAGCTCGGTCGCGATCGTGGTCGGCAAGCTGCTCTCGGCGCTGGTCTACGTCTTCTTGCTGATCGCCGCGTCGATCCCGCTCATGGCCGTCGTGTTCGTGTTCGGCGGGGTCGGCCCCGAGGACGTCGTGCGCGGCTACATCGTGCTGATCGCCACGGCACTCGGGCTCGGGTCGTTCGGACTGCTGTGCTCGAGCCTGGTGAAACGGACCACGGCCGCCACCGCGATCACGATCTTCGGGGTCCTGGCGGTGACGATCGGGACGGTGTTCGTCCTCATCTTCTGGCAGGCGATGAGCACCTTCGACAACAACGGCAACCGCCAGGCCGGGCCCTTGGGCATCCGCTCGCCGACCCCGCTGGCGTGGGTCAACCCGTTCCTCGCCCAGGCCGACGTGCTGTGCGGCACGGAGTCGACCTTCGGAGGTGGCTGGTGCCAGGGCCTGGCATCGCTCGTGCCCGACAGCACCAACCAGGGGGTGATCATCAACGACCGTGGCGGCGCGGTCCCGATCCCCATGCCGATGCCGGCCGGTCCGGGCGTCATCATCGATGGCAAGGTCGATGTTGGGGGCGACATCAATGCTCCAGTCCTGCAGGACGTCGTCGGCCAGCCGGTGCAGCCGTTCGGCTTCCAGCGCGATGGACTGTGGACGAAGAGCGTCGTGACGTGGCTCGTCCTGTCGCTCGTGTTCCTCGGCCTGTCTGTCCAAGCCGTGTCGCCGACGCGTCGATGGCGCGTCCGTGGCAGGTCGGCTGCATCGCGGAGCCCCCAGCCATGACGCTCGCCCGGCTTCGGTCCGTTCGCAGTGTCGTCCGGGCTCGGGCAGGCGTCGCCGGCCCGGCCGTCGTCATCCCGCCCGATCCGCGCGCCCACCTCGCAGCACCGCTGGACCCGACGCTCGAGTCGATCCGTGCCGGCCTGGCCGTCCACCGCCGACGCCTGTGGCTGCGACGGATCGTCCGGCGCGGCTGGGTGGCCCTGGCTGCGATCGCCGTCGGCGAACTTGCGGTCTGGGCGGTCGCCCGGGTCGTCCCGCTCGAGGCGGCTGCCGTCGTCGCCGCGGCCATCCCGATGGTCGTCCTGCTGCTCCTGCTCGTCGCGATCGTCCGGGCGCGGCCGTCGATCGGCGAGACGGCCCTGGCCGTGGACGCCGAGGGCGCCCTGGGCGATCGCGTGTCATCCGCGCTCGAGCTGGCCGTCGGCTTCCCGGCCTCCGCAACACCGCCAGTGACCGACGATCCGGCCCCGCCGACCGACGCGGAGCCGCTCGACGAGGCCGGCCAGACGGACCGGTTCATCCGGCGTCAGCGGACCGACGCCCTCGCCGCGCTCCGGGTCGTGCCCGCGCTCTTCAAGCCACGGTTCTCGGTCCGACCGGCCGTCACGCTCCTGGCCGCTGTCGCACTGCTCGTGCCGGTCGTTGCGCTGCCGAACCCGCAGAACGCGGTGATCGCCCAGCAGCGCCAGGTGCGCGAGGCTGCCGACCGCCAGGCCGACCGCCTCGACGAGCTCGCCGACGACCTCGATTCGAAGGGCGGCAAGGCGGACGATCCGCGAACGCAACTGGCCGAGGAGCTGCGCCAGCTCGCCCGACAGCTGCGTGATCGCCCCGGTGACCTTGCGGTGAACCTGCAACGTCTCGGTGCGG
>DAIUES010000017.1:0-1069 GCA_036844985.1 Candidatus Limnocylindrales bacterium | reverse complement strand
CCTCGGCGATGACGTCCCTGTCGCGCTCGCTGTCACGCGCGGCGACCGGGAATCCCCAGGCGAACCGCGATGGCGATCCGAAGCGGACCCACGACGACCTCAAGGACCTCGCCGACAAGCTCGACGGCATGACGCCCGCCGAGCAGCGTGAGCTCGCCCGCCAGTTGGCCGAGATGCAGTCGACCGCCGCCGGCGCGGACGGCGGAGCGGCCACGGCACTGCGCGACGCGGCCCAGAGCCTGGCGCAGGGCGACGCCGCCGGGGCGCGCTCGGCGCTCGATCGGCTCGGCGAATCACTGACCGGGGCCCAGGCCAATATCCAGACGAACCGTGACCTCGGGCAGGCCGCGTCCCGCCTCCAGGACGCGCGGCGCGATCTGGCGGACGCGGGCCAGCAGGGCCAGGGTCAGCAGGCGCAAGGGCAAGGCCAGGGCCAAGGTCAGGCGCAGGGCAGCCCGCGTCCGAGCGGTCAGGGTCAAGGTCAGGGCCAGGGCCAGGGCCAGGGGCAAGGCCAGGGTCAGGGCCAGGGTCAAGGTCAGGGTCAAGGGCAAGGCCAGGGCCAGGGTCAGGGCCAAGGGCAAGGCCAGGGTCAAGGTCAGGGTCAAGGCCAGGGTCAGGGTCAAGGCCAAGGTCAGGGTCAAGGCGGCATCGGCGGTGGTGGATCGAATGCCCGGTCGCTCGGCCAGGGGACGAGTGCCGGTGGACGCCCGGCCGGACCGATCAACCCGAACCGTCCCGCCGAGCTCGGCCAGGACCTGTCATCCGTGTTCGCCCCGTTCGATCGGGTCGGAAAACCTGGCGACCCCTCGTACGTCGCGGGAACCGGCGGCGACGGCCAGACCCAGCAGGGCAACGGGACCGGCGGCGGCACGAACAACGGGGCGCTGACCCCCTACCAGCAGGTGTTCGCCGACTTCCAGCAGTACGCCCAGACCTCGCTCGACCGTGGCTACGTGCCGCTGTCGGTCAAGGACTTCGTCCGCGACTACTTCAGCTCGCTCGATCCCAGGAACTGATCCCCGTCGGCCAACGAGGCCGACCGCCCGAACCCAAGCGGAGAGACCATGGA
>DAIUES010000016.1:0-22080 GCA_036844985.1 Candidatus Limnocylindrales bacterium | reverse complement strand
GGACGCTCCAGCTCGTGCTCGATGCGTTGGCCAGCGAGGATGGGTTCCTCGGCGCCGGCTACCTCGACCCGTACGTCAGCAATGCGGGCGTGACCAAGGTCGAGGCACCCGATCCGACGACGCTCGTGGTGACGACCGATCGCCCCAACGCCCAGGTCCTCCAGATGTACATCCCGATCGTGCCCAAGCATGTCTGGGAGAAGGTCACCCCGGCGACCATGTCGGACTTCACCAACGACGTCCCGATCGTGGGTTCGGGCCCGTACCAGGCCGTCGAGTGGCAGGTCGGCCAGTTCATCCGGTTCAAGAAGAACACGACCTACTGGAAGGACGCCGGCGGAGCCGACGAGGTGATCATCCAGATCTTCTCGAGCGCCGACACGATGGTCCAGGCCCTGCGCACGGGACAGCTCGACTATGCGCACGGGGTCAATGCCGACCAGTTCGACGCGCTCAAGTCGGAGGCGAACATCGCTACCGTGGCCGGCACCGCCAACGGCTGGACCGAGCTCGGCTTCAACACGTACGGGACGAACACGGGCAAGACGATCGATGGCGGCGGACCGTCCACCAAGGCCCTCCTTGACGCCAAGTTCCGGGACGCCATCGGCTACGCCATCGACAAGCAGCAGCTCGTCGATCGGGTGCTCGGCGGCTACGGCGAGGTGGGCACGACCAATGTCGCCCCGTTCCAGGTGAAGTGGCACGTCGAACCGACGACCCCGCGCACCTTCGACATCGAGCTCGCCAAGCAGAAGCTCGATGCTGCGGGCTACGTGCTGCAGGGTGACAAGCGCATCGACAAGGAAGGCAAGCCGATCAGTCTGCGGCTGGTCATGCCCGACTCCGAGACGACCTATCCCGCGTCGGCCCAGTTCATCCAGGACTGGCTCAAGCAGCTGGGCATCGCGGTGTCGACCCAGGTCTTCGACAGCGACACGCTCACCGCGATGATGTTGCCGCCCGAGGGTGGCGATCCGGTCAACAAAGCCGACTACGACATGTTCATCTGGGGCTGGGGTGGCGATGTCGACCCGAACTCCCTGCTCGAGATCTTCACCTGCGACCAGATCGGCTCATCGTCCGACAGCAACTACTGCAACCCGGCCTACGACGCGCTGTTCGAGCAGCAGAACAAGGCGACCTCCGAGCAGGAGCGCAAGGACCTGCTCGTGCAGATGCAGAACCTGATCTACGACGAGGCGCCCTATCACATCCTGTTCTACGACGCCCAGCTGGAGGCCTACCGGACCGACCGGTTCTCGGGCTGGGAGAACCAGCCCACGGCCAACGGGGTGCCGCTGTTCGGCTACGGGTCGCTCGGCTACACGCTGCTCAAGGTTGGCCCGGCGGCGACGCCGGAACCGTCGGTCGCCGCGCCGACGGCCAGCGCCAGCGGAGCCGTGGCAAGCCCGACGCCCTCGGCCAGCGGCGACGGGTCGTCGGGGGCATCGAGCACGACGCCGCTCATCGTCGGGCTGATCGTGGTCATCGCGGTCGTCGTCGTCGGTGGGTTCGCCCTGAGCCGCCGGCGCGCCAGCGCGACCGACGACGAGTAGTCGCTCGCCCGATGTCGGACCGACGAGGCGGCCGCCCACGCGCGGCCGCCTCCGGGACGGCCGGGCGCTGAGGCGGGCGTGGGTTCGGGCTATCTCGCCCGCCGCCTGATCCAGGCGTTCCTGACGATCGTCATGATCGTCGTCCTCAACTTCATCCTGTTCCGGCTCATGCCCGGCTCGCCGGAGCGCGCCGCGCTGCGCATCCCGGGCATCAGCCAGGAGGTCTACCAGGCGACGCGCGCCCGCCTCGGGCTCGACAAGCCGGTGTTCCCCGACCAGCTCGTGGCGTACGCCGGCTCGACCGTTCGCGGCGACCTCGGCTACTCGTACAAGTACCGCGGTCAGCCCGTCGCCGAGGTCATCGGCTCGCGGGTGTGGCCGACGCTCATCCTGTTCGGGCTCGGAGAACTCGTCGCGATCGGGGTCGGGCTCGCGCTGGGCGCGTATACCGGCTGGCGGCGAGGCGGCGCCATCGACTATGTCGGCAACGGCCTGTCGCTGATCCTGTACTCGATGCCGTACTTCCTGCTCGGGATGATCCTGCTCGTCATCTTCGCCGTCGGGCTGGGCTGGTTCCCCGTGTCGGGCATGTTCGAGCTCGGCGCGCGGTACGGGTCGTGGGTCGACCAGCTGGCCGACTTCGCCGGGCACCTCGTGCTGCCCCTGGCGACGGTCAGCCTCGGGCTGATCGGCCAGTACTCGATCCTCATGCGTTCGTCGGTCATCGACACGCTGGGTGAGGACTACGTCACGACCGCACGGGCGAAGGGCATCATCGACCGCCACATCCTGACCCGCCACGCCCTGCCCAACGCGCTGCTGCCGACGGTGTCGCTCATCGCCATCAACCTCGGCTACCTCATCGCCGGCGCGATCACCGTCGAGGTGGTGTTCAACTGGCCGGGGCTCGGCACGCTCACCGTCGACGCGCTGACCGCTCGTGACTACCCGGTCCTGCAGGGCGTGTTCCTGTTCCTGAGCATCACCGTGGTCCTGGCCAACCTCGCCGCCGACGTCGTGTACGGGATGCTCGACCCGCGGGTGAAGTCGTGACCGCCCCGGCGATCCGCGCAGCCGACCTGCGCGCCGGTCGGCTGCGCCATCGAGTCCGCGGCTGGCGCGATTTCGGCGCGCGCTACATCCGGCGCCCGGAGGGCGTGCTCGGGGCGGTCCTCATCGGATTCTTCGCGGTGCTGGCGATCGCTCCCGGCCTGTTCGTCGGCCCGCTCGAGACGGCGACCAGCGCCACCGGGGCCCGGATGGCCGCGCCCGATGCGGTCCACGTGTTCGGCACCGACGAGCTGGGGCGGGACATCCTCAACCTGACCGTGCACGGCGCCCGCGTGTCGATGATCATCGGGTTGCTCGCGACGCTGGTCACGATCTTCCTTGGCGTCGGCATCGGCATCGTCAGCGGCTTCGTCGGCGGCTGGATCGACACGATCCTCATGCGCATCACCGACTTCTTCCTCGTCCTCCCGACGTTCGTGCTGGCCCTCATCCTGGCGCCCATCCTGCGCGAGATCATCGGCACGGAGGCGGAGGTGTTCGGGATCCGGATGACGCTGTACGTCATCGTCATCGTGATCGGCATCACGAGCTGGGCATCGACCGCGCGCATCGTCCGATCGCAGACCCTGTCGCTCAAGGAGCGCGCCTTCGTCGACCGGGCGCGGGTCATCGGCGGCGGACCCGGTCACATCATGTGGGCGCACGTGCTGCCCAACGTCCTGGGGCTCATCGTCGCCAACACCGTCCTGACCTTCGCGGGTGCGATCCTGACCGAGACGAGCCTGTCGTTCATCGGCCTCGGCGACCCGTTCCAGCCATCGTGGGGGCAGCTCCTCGACGCCGCCCGGAGCTCGGGCGCGCCGGGCCTCGGGGCGTGGTGGTACTTCATGCCGCCCGGTGTCTGCATCATCTTGGTGGTGCTGGCCTTCACCCTCGTCGGCGGCGCGCTCGACGACCTGCTCAACCCGCGAATGCGAGCCCGTCGATGAGCCACGCCATCCCGCCCTCGCAGCTCCCCGGGATCGTGCCGCCGGCGGTCGAAGTCGATGGGCCGGCGATCGACGGCTCCACGACCGATGCCGCGACGACGCCGACCGATGCATCCGAGGTCGCGGCGGCCGCGCGCGACGCGCTCCCGGAGCGCCCGCTCGGGCGTCGCCAGTGGCCCCTGCCACGCCAGGCCGACCCCGAGGCCCCGTTGCTCGTGGTCGAGGGTCTGACCACCCATTTCTCGCTCGCCTCGGGCACGGTCCACGCGGTCGACGACGTGTCGTTCCGGCTGGACTACGGCGAGGCGCTCGGGATCGCCGGCGAATCGGGTTGCGGCAAGACCACGACCGCCCTGTCGCTCGTGCGGATCCTGCCCTCGAACGCCCGGATCGAGGGTGGCAGCGTCAAGCTCATGGGCATCGATCTGGTTCCCAAGAGCGACAACGCCCTGCGCCGCTATCGGTGGCGCGAGATCAGCATCGTGTTCCAGGGCGCGATGAACGCGCTCAACCCGGTTCGTCGGGTGCGCGACCAGATCGCCGAGCCCATCATCGAGCGCCTCGGCGAGCCGCCCAAGGCGGCGCGCAAACGCGCTGGCGATCTGCTCGAGTTGGTCGGCATCCCGCGCCAGCGGGGGAGGGCCTATCCCCACGAGCTGTCGGGCGGGATGCGCCAGCGGGCGATGATCGCGATGGCCCTGGCGTGCGACCCGGCCGTCGTCATCGGCGACGAACCGACGACCGCCCTCGATGTCATGGTCCAGGCCCAGATCCTCGAGCTGCTCGAATCGCTCCGACGCAAGCTCGGCCTGTCGCTGATCCTCATCACCCACGACCTGTCGGTGATCGCCGAGACCTGCGATCGGGTGATGATCATGTATGCCGGCCGGGTCGCCGAGGAGGGCAGCGTCGAGGAGGTGTTCCGCCGACCACGCCACCCATACACCCAGAAGCTGTTGTCGGCCTTCCCGAACATCCACGCTGACCGGCGAGCCCTCGAGGTCATCCCGGGTTCCCCGCCGGACCTGCGCGACCCACCGCCCGGCTGCCGGTTCGCTCCGCGCTGCGCGTTCGCGATGGCCATCTGCTCGGAGGTCGTGCCGCCCGAGGTCACGTTCGATGGCGTGCGGGTCGCGTGCCATCTGTATCCGCCCGGCAGCGACGGCGTCCCGGTGACCCAGCCGCGCGCTGACGCCATCGGCGTGTCGACGCCGGAGGTCGCCTGATGGCCGATGAGCTGCTCCGCCTGCGCGGGCTGGAAGTCCACTTCCCGATCCGCGGCGGCGGCCTGGGTGACCTCGTGTCGCGCCGACCGAAGGGCGTCGTCCACGCCGTCGACGGCATCGACCTGGACCTGCGTCGGGGCGAGGTCCTCGCCCTGGTCGGGGAATCGGGCAGCGGCAAGACGACGACCGGACGGGTCATCGTCAAGCTCACCCGCCAGACGGCCGGACGAGTCGAGTTCGACGGACAGGATGTCAGCGACCGCTGGTCGGTGGGTGCCCTGCGCGAGTACCGCCGGCGTGTCCAGATCATCTTCCAGGACCCGTACGAGACCCTGAACCCGAAGCAGACCATCCACGACTTCGTGGCCGAGCCCCTGGTCGTCAACAGGATCGGCGACCGGGCCGACCGCGACCGCAGGGTCCTCGAGGCGCTCGATGCCGCGGGCCTGCGGCCGGCGTCCGATTTCGCGTTGCGCTATCCGCACGAGCTGTCCGGCGGGCAGCGCCAGCGCGTGGTCATCGCCGGGGCGATCGTGCTGGGGCCGCAGCTCATCGTGGCCGACGAGCCCGTGTCGATGCTCGACGTGTCGATCCGGACCGAGCTCCTGCGGCTCCTGCTCGCGCTCCGTCACGAGCGCGGGCTGACCTACCTGTTCATCACCCACGACCTGTCGCTGGCCTGGGTGATCGCCGACCGGATCGCGGTCATGTACCTCGGCAAGATCATGGAGATCGGTCCGGCCGAGCGAGTCATCCGCGCGCCGCGCAACCCGTACACCCAGGCACTCGTGTCGGTGTCGCCGGCGCCCGACCCGCCGACGGCCGGCACCCGGGCGAAGCGGACGATCCTGCAAGGCGAGACGCCCGACGCGGTTCGGATCCCGAGCGGCTGCCGCTTCCACCCGCGCTGCCCGCTCGCCTTCGACCGGTGCTCGGTCGAAGAGCCGCCGCTGTTCGATGTGGGCGGCGGACAGTCCGCCGCGTGCTGGCTCGCGGAGCCGGGCGTGGCTGCGGGCGGTCGCGCGCTGCCGATCGCGGGCGGCGCCGATCCGGAGGTCGCGTCCGATGCGACAGGGGGGTCGGGAAGGGCGTCGACCGCGGCCCCCGCCACGCCGGGCTGACGGTCGCGGTCAGTCGAAGGCCTCGTCGCCTCCGCCGTCGATACCGCGATACACGGCCCACGCGATGACCGCACCGATGACCGGCGCGACGACGTAGATCCACAGCGCCCCGAGGTCGCCACCGACCAACGCTGACCCCAGCGACCGAGCCGGGTTGACCGATGCCCCGCTGAGCGGTACCGATGCGAAGTGGATGCCGATGAGCGTGAACGGGATGGCGACGGGCGCGAAACTCGGCGCCCGCTTGGTCGAGGTCAGGATCACGAGCACGAAGATGGCCGTGAGCACGGTCTCGAGCACGAGCGCGCCGACATCCGACACGCCACCGCCCGGCTTGGTCACGCCCGCCGCGACGGCGCTCTGGGTCGCGACCACGAGGACCACCGCGCCGGCGGCGATCGCGCCGATGAGCTGGGCCACGATGTAGGCGACCCCGTTCATGAGGCTCGTCCGGCCGTCGAGCACCGCGGCGATCGTCACGGCCGGGTTGAAGTGCCCGCCCGAGATGTGGCCGAACGCGAAGATGGCGGCGAGCAGGCCGAGGGGAAAAGCGAACGACACGACCAGGATGCCCGGCACATCCGCAGCCGTGAACGCGGCGACCGCCGAGTACCCGATGGTCAGGAACAGGAACGTGCCGAACAGCTCGGCCAGGTACTTGCGGGTGTCCATGATCCCTCCTGTGTCGCCCGCTGTCGCGACGGCAGCGGTCCGGGCGCGACCGATGCTACCCGGTCACGGCAGTGCCCGGCGAGCCGCTCGGACGAGGAGGCTGTCCCGCCAGGTCCGGCACAGGACCTCCACGAGCTCGAGCCGGTCGGTCGCCGTCGCCAGATCCGACCCCACGGCGACCGCGCCGTGTCGCTCGAGCAGGACGGCGGCGGCCAGTGGCTCGGGGGGTTCCACGAGCTCGGCGGCGACCCGTGCCGCCAGTTCGTCGCTGCCCATCGGCGCGAACGGCACGAACGGCAGGCGCGGGATGTGGAAGGCGGTCTCGGGCAGGGCAGCCGGGTCCGGGATCTCGCCCGCGAGGGTCAACGCCATCGACGCCGGCAGATGGGCATGCGCGACCGCGCCGATATCCGGTCGAGCCGCGAGGATCGCGAGGTGGATGGCGAGATCCGAGGACGGCCCGAGACCCGAAGCCGATCGTGCGTTGCGTTCGTCGTGGCCGATGCGGACGACGACGATGTCATCGACGCCGAGCTCGTCCTTGCGTCGTCCGGTCGGGGTGAAGGCGATCCGGTCGCGATCGAGTCGGACGGACAGGTTGCCTTCGCCTGCGGAGATGAGCCCGCGAGCGCCAAGGCGTCGGCCGCTCGTCAGGATGGCGTCGATGGCGGCCGGCAGGTCCACGGCCGCATCGTACGGCAGCGGTCCGGGTGGTCGCCCGGTCAGGCCGCCGGTTCGAGCGCGATGGCGGGATCCGGGGCGACGTCGGTGATGGCACCGCAGCCATCGCAGCGGACCTGGCGGAGCGCCTCGTCCGTGGTCGCCTCGCCGGCGCAGCAGGGGCAGTCGATGAGGATCAAGTCTGGTCTCCGTGACGTTGGTCGATCGCCACGAGTGTCCGCCGGGACCGTGACAGCTAGCGTGTCACAGTCGCTAGGCTAGGCAGCGATGGATCTGCACTGCTACCTCGGTCACGGGGCGTCGGGCACGTCGGAGAGCATGCGTCCATTCGTCGACGGGCTGCGGTCCCGGGGCATCGGCGCGACGGCCATCGACCTGCCGCGGCGCAGGGCCGAGGACGCGCTGCCGGCCTTCCACCAGGTGGTCCCGTCCGCGCCCGATGTCGTCGTCGGCGGGCATAGCTACGGTGGCCGGGTGGCGAGCCTGGCGGCCGCCGATCCCGCGGCCCCCTATGCGGCCGTGGTCCTGTTCAGCTATCCGCTCCACCCACCCGGCGCACCGGACAAGGCCACCGCCCGGACCGATCACTGGCCGTCGATCCATTGCCCGGTCCTGCTGCTGTCGGGCGAGTCCGACCCGTTCGCGAAGATCGACCTGCTGCGCGCCGCGGTCGATCGCCTCGGCGGACCGGCCGAGCTGGTCACCTACCCGCGCCTCGGCCACGGCCTGCGGCCCGTCCTCGACGATGCGCTCGATCGCGTCGCCGCCTTCCTGCGACCGCTCGGCGGGAGCGCCTGAGTCAGCGAGTCGCCAGCACCTCGATCTCGACGCCGTAGTCCGCGGCGAGGGCAGTCACCCCGACCGTGGCCCGGGTCGGTGGCTCGGTCGGGAAGTACTCGCGGTAGACCGCGTTCATCGCCGCGAAATCGGCGAAGTCACGGAGGTAGACCGTGCACTTGACGACGTCCTCGAACCCGAGCCCGACGGCGGCCAGCAGCCGGCCGACGTTATCGAGCATCGCCCGCGTCTCGGGCTCGATGCCGCCCGGCACCGCGCCGTGCCCGCCCGGCACATCGCCGACCTGGCCGGCAAGGAACACGAACCCGTTGGCCTCCACCACCTGCGAGAACGGATAGGGCCCGGGTTCGATCCCCGGCAGCGTCGGTACGTTCTTGGCCATCTGTCGTTCCTCCTACAACCGTCGGTGCGCGGCATCGACCGCGCGTTCGCACCACCACGCGAGATCGTCGACGGCCCGGGCCCCCGACGGCAGGACCGCGCCTGCGCCCGCGTCGAGGCCCTTGCGCCAGCCACGCAACAGCAGTCCGACGATCCAGGTCAGGTCGAGCTGGTAGTCCCAGTCGCCGACCAGGGCGTCGGCCGCGTGGCCCTCGGCGTCGGGGTCGGACGACCCGCCATCTCGTTCGAGCGCGTCGCGGTACGCCCTCATGACCTTGTCGGGTTCGTCGGGCAACGACCCGCTGTTGGAGACCAGGAACCAGCCCAGCTCGACGGCGAGCGGCGCACGCAACGTCATCTGCCAATCGATGAACCCGACTTGTCCGTCCGCGAGCAGGGCGACGTTGGCGAGCTTCATGTCGCCATGGAGGCCGACCGACGGCAGCCGCGCGAGGGCGGCCGCCAGCGGAGCCGGGTTCGCGGCAAGCGTCTCGACGAGCGCACGAGCGGCAACCGATGCCCGCCGGTCGAAGGCGTCCCAGCCCGCGAGGAACCGCTCGCCGACCGGATTGTCGTCGGCGGCGTAGCTCTCGGCCGCCACCCGGCTCAGCAACGTGAGTCGCTCGACCAGCGGGCACCACGGTGGGGGCGGGTCGCCGTTGCGCTCGGTCGCCCCGTCGAGGATCCGGCTCCACGGCCGGGCATGGAGCCGGGCCATCGCACCGAGCACCCGGTCCAGGGTCGCGCGATCGATGGCCGGGTCGTGGCCGGGCCGTTCCCAGGCGATGAGCTCGTTCGACAGGTCGGGCAGCAGGATGGCCACCCCGTCGCCGTCGGCCGCAGCACCCAGGTACGGCACCGCGGCGTGCGGGACCCAGGCGAGGGTGCCCGGCGCGAGGCTCGCGAGCCAGCCCTCGCGCAGTCCGTCATCGCGGGTCGCGCGGGCGATCCAGTCTCGCGCGAGCGACGTCCGCTTGAGGACATACCGCCGACCGTACATGTCGACCAGGCTGGTGAACGTCGCCCCGGACCAGCCGTCGTTGGGGAACTCGTGCTCGGGCATGTGTTCGAGGCCGTGCTCGCTCAGCAGGTCGAGCAGGGTCCGGTCGCGCCAGCCGACCGTCATCGCGACGTCAACAGGGCGCGGGGACGTCGTCGGCGCCGTCCGGGCCGCCATCGAGGTAGACGACGTGGGAGTCCGGGCAGTCGCGGCTCAGGACGACCACCAGGGGTTCGCGCTGGCTGGCATTCTCCTCGACGTGGACCTCGCCGGCCGGGATGTACACGAAGTCGCCGGCCCCGGCGGTCATCTCGTGCTCGATCCCGGTCGGCCCCCACGTGTAGCGCGCATGGCCGGCCACGATGTAGATCGACGTCTCGCAATCGCCGTGATGGTGGACCCTCGTCCGGTCGCCCGGAGCCGTCGAGACGACCGCCGAGTACAGCCCGACCGAGCCGACGGTCGGTCGCGAGATGGCGATCGAGCGTTGCATGCCGGGGTGCTGACCGATCGTCGTCCGGCGGTCCGTCGGGCCGATCCTGGTCGCCATCAGGGCGCTCGATCGATACGTTCGACGACGCGGAACCACTGGCACACGACCGGGGTCGAATCGCGCAGGTCGAAGCCGGGGTCGCCGAGGTCACGCCGAAGGTCGTCGATGTAGCCGTTCCAGAACCGCTCGTGCGCCACCCGCCAGTCGCCGGCATCGGCGAAGCCCTCACCCTCGTCACGCGCGAACTCGTCGCTTACGCGGCCGATCGTCGAGATCACGCAGCGGGTGGTCTCGATGATGGCGACCGGCCGGAGCGCCGAATCGAGGATCACCTCGCGGTCGCCGGGCCGCGCGATGTCGCTGCCCTCGACGATGTAGTCGGCGACGAGACCGGCCGTGGCGATCTTCGTGCCATCGAGGACCAGGGCGGTGAGGCGGTCGCGCAGGGGGCCGGGAAACGCGAACCCCCAGGCGGGCATGCCGAACATCGTCGTCGGCTCGGCCGGGGCGGCGTCAGTCCGCACTCGGTCGCTGGCGGTTTCGCTGTCCGGGTCGGGAACGGTGGCACCGGGCATGCGCGGATGATATGTCGCTACCATCGCGTCGGATGCGCGATCTGCCCAGGTTCGCCCTCATCGAGCGACCGTCACCGCTCCACGCCTTGCCCCGCTTGTCGGCTGCCCTCGGTGGGCGCGTCGAGATCTGGATCAAGCGCGAGGACCTGCTGCCGCTCGCGTTCGGTGGCAACAAGCTGCGTAACCTGGAGTTCCTCGTCGGCGCGGCACTCGCCGACGGCGCCGACACGCTCATCACCAGCGGGCGGCGCTGGTCGAACCACGCCCGTCTGACAGCCGCCGCCGGAGCCAAGGCGGGGCTCGCCGTGGAACTCGTCCTGTCCGGTCCGCCATCGACCCAGGCCGGACCGGGGATCCGCCTCGCCACGACCCTGGGGGCGCGGATCCATCAGTTGCCGAGCGGCGATCGCGCGGCGCGGCTGGACGAGGTCGAGCGGGTCGCGGCGTTCGTCCGGGCCGAGGGCGGCCGTCCATACGTGATCGACGTCGGTGGCTCGGGAGCCATCGGAGCCTGGGGCCAGGTCCTGGCCGCGCGCGAGGCGCTCGCCCAGGCGTCGCTGGCCGAGATCGCCATCGACCGCATCGTCGTGGCAACGGCGACCGGTGGCACGCAGGCGGGGATGATCGTCGGCGCTGCCGAGGCGACACCGTCGCCGGCAGTGACCGGCTTCGTCGTCGCCCACACCGCCGACGAGCTCCGACCCGCGATCGCGGCGCTGGTCGCGGGCCTGTCGTCGGCCGCCGCGGGCCACCCCATCGAACTCGACGAAGGTTCGATCGGGGCGGGCTACGGCCGACCGACCCCGGCGGCGACCGCCGCGACGACGTTGCTCGCCCGGACCGAAGGGCTGCTGGTCGACCCGATCTACACGGCCAAGGCGCTGGCCGGTCTCGTCACCTGCGTCCGCTCCGGCGCATGGGACGGACAACGGGTCATGTTCTGGCATTCCGGTGGTCTGACCGGCCTGTTCGAACCGCTCGACTGACGGCGCCGGCCGATCACCGGCCGCTGCGGTTCACTGGCCGGCCGACCGCCACGCGTCGCGGATCTTCATCCGGCCCGCGGTCTGGAGGACGGCCCCCGCATACACCCGCGCCCCGATCCCGAACAGGACCCAGATGGCCGCCACGGTGATGGCGATCGAGATGGCCATCTCGATCGGGCCGATGGCGCCGAACGCGGCCCGCAGCGGCACGACGAACGGGGCCGACATGGGCACGTAGGTCGCGATCTGGGCAACGATGCCCGACGGATCGTCGATCACCCCGAAGATGGCCACGAAGTAGCTGGCCATGGCGATCATGGTGACCGGTGTCGAGGCGTTCGACGCCTCCTCCATGCGCGACGCCAACGCCCCGAGGAAACCCAGCGCGGTCGAGTACAGGGCGTATCCGAGGACGAACCAGATGGCCAGCATGACGAGCGCGACCGGGGTCGTCGTCGGCAGCTCGAACCGGTCCGTCAGGACGGCCGCGGCCAGGGCGGCGACGACGAACACCGCCATCTGGACGATCCCGAGCACGCCGATGCCGAGGACCTTGCCCATCAGCAGGTCGCGCGCCCGGACCGTCGAGAGCACGACCTCGACGACCCGGCTCTGCTTCTCCTCGACGACGCCGGTCAGGACCGTGAACCCGAAGCTGAACACCCCGACGAGGATGAGCACCGCGCTGATGTTGGCGAACAGGAAGCTGGCCATGTCGGCGTCGGTCTGGGGGTCGAGCGAGTCGACCGTCGGGACCTGTTGCGCGGCGACGAAGGCGCCGGGATCGGCCCCGGACTCGGCCACGACATGCTGCACCCGGAGCGACACGATGGCGGCCGACAGGACCTGCACGGTCGTCTGGTCGGTGTCCTTCGCGAAGCGGATCGAGCCGGCCGACGAGAGGTCGGCCGGGACGTTCACCACTGCGTCGACGGTCTTGGCGGTGAGTGCCGCGTCCCCGGCGGCGGCATCGGCCAGGGGCACGACCTCGCCCTTGAGGTCGAACTGGGCCGCGGTCGAGCCGAGCGCCGTCTCGAGGCCGGGCGGCGATGGCGCCACGACCCCGATCCGGGCCACCTTCTCGCCGCCGAACAGCAGCGTCGGGATGAGGAAGGAGCCGACGACGAGGAGCGTCGTGAACAGGACCGACAGGATGAATCCCCGGCTGCGGCCGCGTTCGAGGATCTCGCGCCGGGCGACCAGCCAGATGCTGCGGGCTCGACTCATCGGGCTCCCTCCGTCGGGTTCACGGCTTCCATGAACAGCTCCGAGAGGCGGGGCGGCTGGTAGGCGAACGTCCGCAGCTCGCCGGCGGCACGCGCCCGTGCCAGCAGGCCGTCGAGGTCGAAGTCGGCGCCGACCAGCAGCTTGACCCGGTCGCCGTCACGTTCGAGCACGGTCAATGATCCGTCACCGTCGAGCCACGCGCCGTTCGAGCCGACCACCTCGACCTCGAGGTGGCGTCGGCCGGAGCGCGCCTTGAGCTCGTCGATCGCCCCGGCGGCGACGATCCGGCCCCGGGCGATGATGACCACGTCCTCGCACACGTCCTCCACGAGATCGAGCTGGTGGCTCGAGAAGAGGACGCCGACCCCGGCCGCCGCGCGCTCGCGGACGACCTCGGTCATCGTCGCGATGCCGAGTGGGTCGAGGCCCGAGAACGGCTCGTCGAGGACCAGGAGCTCGGGGTCGTGGGCGAGCGCCACGGTCAGCTGGATGCGCTGCTGGTTGCCGTGCGACAGCTCCTCGAGCTTCGACTTCGCCCGATCGGGCAGGCCCATCCGGTCGAGCCAGCGGCTCGCAGCGGTCGCGGCAGCGGTGCCGGACATGCCGTGCTGCTGGGCGAAGTACGAGATCTGCTCGGCGACTCGCATCCGGGGGTAGAGGCCGCGCTGCTCGGGCATGTAGCCGAACTTGAGGCGCGCGTCACGGTCGACCGGGGCGCCCCGCCAGCGGACCTCGCCACGGTCGGGGCCGACCAGCCCGAACACGCAGCGCATCGTCGTGGTCTTGCCGGCGCCGTTGGGTCCGAGGAAACCGACGATCCGGCCCGGTCGGGCCGTGAACGTGGCGCCGTCGAGCGCCACCACGGGACCGTAGCGTTTGGTGAGTCCCTCGACCTCGAGCATGTCCCCTCCCGGTCGATAACGCGCGTTACTCCATGGTACCTCGCGGACGCCATCGACCCCGGGCCCCTCGCGCGGGACCCGGGATCGGAGCTGGCATGGCGAGGATCGGCGACGGCCTATCCGGCGGTGATCGTGCCGGTCATGGTGGGATGGACCTCGCACAGGAAGGTGTACTGGCCCGCGGCCAGGCCGGGCACCGAGTTGGTGACCTTCGAGCCGGACACGATCTCGCCCTTGAACACGGTCGCCCCGGAGGCGTCCTTGATGGCGATGTTGTGCGGGGCACCGTCCTGGTTGTCGAGGACGATGGTGGTCGGCTCGTCCGCCGCGACGGTCAGGGCCGTGGTCTGGAACTTGAGATCCTTGGCGATGATGGTCGTGCCGTCGCCCGTCTGCGGGGAGGCGGCGGGCCCATCGGTCGCCGGGGCGGCGGTGGCGCCCGAGCAGGCGGCGGTGACGGCGGCGAGGACCACGAGGGCCAGACCGAGGGTGAGACGCTTCATCGGGCGACGACTCCTTGACGGTAGCGGGTGGTGAGGGTCGACGTTCGGCTGGGTCAGGCGCCGGCGCCGACCGAGCCGCGGCGGCGGGCGACGAGATCGCCGAACGAGGCGAGCTCGCGCTTGGCGACCGCGATCGGGTTGCCGTCCATGCGGGCGAAGTCGACCGCGACAACGACGATGAGCACGACCTCGATGGCCTTGGCGATGTAGGCCGTCTGGTAGTACGGGCCCTGCAGCGCCCAGCCGACGATGGTCGTGAGGGCGTAGCCGATCAGGCCGAGGCGAACGACCCAGCGGAACCGGACGGCCAGGGCCAGCGGCACGATGACCGCGATCGCGGCGACGGCGTAGCCGACGGCGTTGAGGGTGAACAGCAGGCCGCCGAGCGTCGAGTGGATGTACCCGGTCGCGAGGGCAAGGCCCACGATCGCGGCACGGATGGCGACATCGGAAGCACGAAGCGGCGTTCGGGAAGCGAACATCTCGGTGTCTTGACCTCGATTGCTTGGGGGTGCCGGGCGTCTGCCGGTGATGTCCACATGCTCGGACCCCGCCCCGCCGCAGCGCGCCGGACGATGGACCCCGATGTGGCCCGACGCTTGCCCCCGTGGCCCGACCGACAACGGTCCAGCCGCCGGTCGGCCGGATGACGTAGCCGGCCACCCGGCGAAGGTCGATGCCGCCCCTCGCGGACGCGGCGTATCCTCACGGGCGCATGGCCGCACCGTCACGACCGCGTCGCTCCCGGCGCTCGCCCGATCCAGCGCTGCCTCCGCCCGGCCACGACCCCGATGGCGGATCCGGGCGGATCCACGACCTGCTGGCCGCCGCGGTCGAGGAGGCCGCCCGGCTGCTCGACGCGGATGGCGCGATGGTCTACCTCATGGATCCGGCGACCGGCCGGCTCACGTTCGCCCACGACGCCGGCATCGAGAGCCCGCGCAGCCGCGAGTGGATCCGTGGCATGGAGCTCGACCCCGGGACCGGCATGTTCGGGACCGCGGTCGCCAGGCGCGCGGTGGTCGTGACCAGCGACTACAGCCTCGACCGCGCGTTCCGCCACGCCGCCGCACCCGACCGGGTGGTGGCCGACGTGGGCATCCGCTCGATGGTCGTCGCGCCGCTCGTGTCGGGCACGGAGGTGTTCGGCGCCCTGGGGACGTTCTCGGCACGGACCGACGCCTTCTCCGCGGCCCAGATCGCGCTCGTCCGATCGCTGGCCGACCACGCCGCGGCCGCGATGGCCAATACGCGCCTCATCGAGGAGCTCGATCGTTCGCGCGGCGAGCTCGACCGTTCGCGCGAGGCGCTTGCTCGCAGGGCGGGCGCCGAGCAGGCCCTGCGCGAGATCGCCGCCCGGATCACCACGATGCGCGATCCGGCGGCCATCCTCCAGGAGGTCGTCGAGTTGGCCAGCCGGCTGGTCCGCGGTGACGGGGCCATCCTCGACCTCCTCGAACCCTCGACCGGGCGCCTGCGCTGGGCATACGACGACGGCGTCGGACGCCTGTTCAGCGCTGCGGAGCGGGCCAACCTGTGGATCACCGTCGGCGACGGGGCGACCGGCACGGCCCTGGCCGAGGACCGGGTCGTGGTCGCCGGCGACGAGCTGGAGGACCTGTTCCCGCCCGGCCCCGACAACACCGAGTTCTACGCCCGGACCGGGTTCCGCTCGATGATCGCGGCGCCGATCACCGGCGAGGCCGGGCCGCTCGGCGTCATCGAGGTGTACGCGGTCCGACCGGGGGCCTTCGTCGACGACGATGCGACCCTCGTCCGGGCCTTGGCCGGCCAGGCGGCTATCGCGATCACCAACGCCCGGCTCATCGTCGAGCTGGCCGAATCGCGGTCCGAGCTCGCGCGCACGGCTGATGCCGAGCGCACCCTGCGCGAGATCGCCGCGAGCGTCAGCGCCATGCGCGACAAGGACGCCATCCTCCAGGCGGTGTCCGACGCGGCGACCCGGCTGCTACGGTCGAACGGCGCGATGATCGACCTCATCGAGCCGGACGACCAGATGAGTGGTGCCTGGACGTTCCGCGGCGCGGACGGGACGCTCGAGGCGGATCGCGGCTTCCTCGAGGGCGTCGAACTCGAGACCGACGCCGGGGTGTCGGGTCTGACCCTGCGCACCCACCAGGTCGAATGGACCGGCGACTACCTCGCCGACGAACGGTTCAGCCACACCCCCGAGCGGGACCGGTTCGTGCGCGACGGCCACATCAGCTCGGTGATCGCCGCACCGCTGCTCCAACGGGGCGACGTGCTCGGCGCCATCACCGTGTACAGCGAGCGGACCGACGCGTTCGACCCGTCCGACGCCGCCGTGCTGGCCGGGCTGGCCGACCAGGCGGCCGTGGCCATCGCCAACGCCCACCTCATCGCCGAGCTGGAACGGTCGCGCGAGGAGAACGCCCGACGAGCCGACGCGGAACGCACGTTGCGGGGCATCGCGGCCCGCGTGTCGGCCATCCTCGACCCGGCCGAGGTGCTCGACCGGATCGTCGTGGAGGCGGCCCGCCTGCTCGAGTCGGACGGCGCCCGGATCGATCTGTGGGACGACGGCATCGGCGCGCTGCGCTGGGCATTCGCCGCCGGCCCGGCCATGGCCGAGATCCCCGAGTGGGGACGAACGGGTGGCCTCAAGCCACGCCAGGCGGTGGCCGGCCTGGCGTTCGCGGAGCAGGCCCCGGTGATGACCGCCGACTACCTTGCCGACGATCGCTTCAGGACCACCCCGGAGATCGCCGACTTCGTCCGTCGGGCGGGCATCCGGGCGGTGATCTCGACCCCGCTCATCGGCGAGGCCGGTGACGCGCTCGGCGTGCTGTCGGTCGTGTCGCGCAAGCCGGGGGCGTATGGCGACGCCGACGTCGAGGTGCTCACGGCGCTCGCGACGCACGCCGCCATCGCCATCACCAACGCCAACCTCATGGAGCAGCTCGGACGGTCACGAGCCGACATCGAGCGGCGCGCCGAGGCCGAACGCAGCCTGCGCCAGATCGCCGCGCGCATCTCCGCCCTGCGCGAGCCGGACGAGGTGCTCCAGCATGTCGTCGACGAGGCGCGTCGGCTGCTGCGCGCCGACGGCGCCCTCATCGACCAGTACGACGCGGAGAGCGAGACGCTCCAGTGGGCGTACGACGCGGGCCTTCCCGAGGACCAGCGGGAAGCGGTCAAGATGACCAACCTGCACCTCGGCCAGGGCGTCGCCGGCAAGGCCGTCGCCGAACGCCGGACGATCCATGTCGGCGACTACCTGCGCGGCGAGTTCGAGCACGACGAGCTGGCCGATTCGCTCGCCGTCCGGGCGGGCGTGCGCGATCTCATCGTCGCCCCCGTCATCGGCGAGGCGGGTCCGCTCGGGGCGATCGAGGTCCTCAGCCGGCGGGCCGACGCGTTCGACGCCCTCGACGAGGCCGTCCTCGGCGGCTTGGCCGAACAGGCCGCCATCGCCATCACCAACGCCCGCCTCATCGATGAGCTCGAGCGCTCCCGGGTGGCCCTCGGCCGGCGCGCCGAGACCGAGCGGTCGCTGCGCGACATCACCGCCCGGATCGCCGCCCTGCGCGACCCCGACGAGGTCCTCGAGCGCGTGGTCGAGGACGCCAAGCGCCTGCTCGCCAGCGACGGCGCGCACCTCACCCGGATCACGCCCGACGGGGCGTCGCTCATCCCGGTCGTCGTTGCGGGTGGCGCCGACGAGCCGACACGCGCGTGGCTGCTCGGCATGCGCTTCCCGCTCGGCGGCGGCATCAACGGCCTGGCGGCGCAGGACCGGGTGCCGACCTGGACCTCGGAGTACGCGACCGATCCGCGCATCCCGCACGACCCCGAGGACCAGGACGTGGCTCGTCGGCTGAGACTGGTCGGCATGGCCGCGGCCCCGTTGCGGGCCCCCGGTGGCGACGTCATCGGGACGCTGGCGATCTCGACCACCGAGCCGCGCGCCTTCGAGGCCGACGACCTCGACCTCCTCCAGGGGCTCGCCGACCAGGCCGCCATCGCGCTCACGAACTCCAATCTGGTGACCCGCCTGACCCACGAGGAGGCCCGCTTCCGCGGCCTGGTCCAGACCACCCCCGACGTCATCTGGCGGGCCGACGCTGATGGCGTGTTCACGTTCATGGCCGACAACGCCGAGGCGCTCTTCGGGTACCCGTCCGAGGCCATCGTCGGGCAGCCGTTCGCGTTCCTCACGGACCCCGCCTCGATGCCGACGGCGGTCAAGGCCTACGCCGCAGTCGGTCACGACCCCGATCTCGTCGAGCGGGTGCCGCTCATCCTCGTCCGCCGTGACGGCTCGACGTTCGCCGCCGAGGTGACCACGACCGGCGTCTTCGAGGACGGCCTGTGGGTCGGTGCCCAGGGCACGGTCCGCGATATCTCCGAGCGCGAGCGCCTCCATCGTGAGCTGCGTCAGTCCGAGGAGCGCTACCGCTACCTCGTCCAGAACGCGCCCGACCTCATCTGGTCGATCGGGCCCGACGCGCGCCTGACGTTCCTGTCGGATGCCGTCGAGCGACTCACCGGTCTGCGCGCGGACGAGCTCGTGGGCCAGCATTTCGGCGCGATCGTCCACGACAGCTCGAACGAGGTGGCCGAGATCGACTGGACGTCGACCCTGGATGCCCCGAGCCAGGAGGTGCGCGGACGGCTGAACCTCCGCCATCGGGACGGCTCGGCGGTCCCGGCCGAGTTCATCGCCATCGCCGTGCTCGACGCCGACGGTCGGTTCGCCGGGGCCAACGGATCGGTCCGCGACATGCGCGAGCGCGATCGGCTCGAACGCGAACTCAGTCAGTCCGAGGAACGCTATCGATTCCTCGTGGAGCACTCGCCCGACATCGTGTTCGCGACCGATGCCGACGGGCGCTTCACGTTCCTGTCGGCCGCCATCGAGCGGATGACCGGCTACGTCACCGACGATCTCATCGGTCAGCACTTCTCGACCATCGTCGACGACCAGACGCAGCCAGCTGCCGGCAGCCGCTGGGCGCCGCTCGTGGCCGATCCCCGAAGCGAGACCCAGGCCACGCTCGTTCTGCGGGGACGCGACGGTCGGCTGACGCCGGTCGATGTGCGGGCCGTCGGCGTCGAGGTCGACGGCGCGTTCGCCGGCATCCAGGGCGCCAGCCGCGACATCAGCGACCAGATGCGTCTCGAGGCGGAGCTCCGACGCCAAGCCGGCGAGCTGGCCGCCGGCGAGGAGCGCGCCCACCTGGCCCGCGAGCTGCATGACTCGGTCACCCAGGCACTCTTCTCGATGACCCTCGTGTCGCGCTCGGTGGAGTTGCTCCTGGAGCGTGATCCGGAGGCCGCCCGGGAACAGCTGACCCAGCTGCGCGACCTCCAACGCGAGGCCCTGGCCGAGATGCGCGCGCTCATCTTCGAGCTGCGCCCCGGAAACCTCGAGCAGGACGGCCTGGTGCGGGCGCTCAAGACCCATGCCACGGCCCTGCAGGGCCGCCTGGGCCTGCCGATCGTCGTCGAGAGCGACCTGACCGAACGCCTCCCCCTGCCGGCCGAGGAGGCGCTCTACCGGATCGCCCAGGAAGCGCTGCACAACGTGGTCAAGCACGCCGTCGCTCACCAGGTCCGGGTCGAGGTCCGGCGGCACCAGGGCGGGGTCCGGCTGCGCGTCGAGGATGACGGCAAGGGGTTCGATCCCGCCACCGTTCCGGAGGGCCACCTCGGGCTGGCCGGCATGCGGGTCCGGGCGGAACGGCTTGGCGCCGCCTTTGCGTGCACCAGCCGGATCGGGCAGGGGACCACCGTCGAGGTCGCGCTCGACGGCGATGCCCTAGCCCGCCTCGCGACGACAGCGCCGCCGGTCGCATCGGTGGAACCGGCGTCGATCCGCGACGGATGACGTAGACGACCACCGTCATTCCACCGGCGTCGGGCCCCGGCGCCCGTCGCTGGCGGCGGCCCGCCGTGGGGCCCCACCATCGAGCCATGCCCCACTCGTCCCCCGCCACCGACGGCCACCTTCGTGTCCTCGTGGTCGATGCAGACGAACGGGTGCGGGAGAGCCTCGAAGGCCTCTTGGCGATCGGCGATCGGCTGACCGTCGTCGGCAGCGCGGGGCAGCCCGGTCCGGCCTTCGAGCTTGCCTGTGCCGAGCGACCGGACGTCGTCATCGTCGATCCTCGCCTGCCCGAGGTGGACGGCGGGCTCGTCTTCATCCGTCGCCTGCGTGCCGCGGATCCGAACGTGTGCGTGCTCGTCATGAGCTGGACCGACACCCTCGAGTCGGCCCTGATCGACGGTGGGGCCGACGGTTTCCTGCGCAAGACCTTCCGACCGGCGGAACTGATCGCCGCCATCGTCGAGGCGTCGGCCGGTCGGGACCGAACCGCGCCCGATGCCTAGCGGCCCGGACCTCGCCGGCGACGCCGTCCGGCTTTGCTAGACTCGACCATCGTCACCCGCCCCGTCACCCACCCCGCCCAGCCCGCGGCGCGATCGCGCCAGGAGCCGATGTGACCGACACCGACCGCATCCGCGTCCTCATCGTCGACGACCACAGCGTCGTCCGCATGGGGCTCAAGGTCTTCTTCGATCTCCAGCCCGACATCGAGGTCGTCGGCGAGGCGGCCGACGGATCGGAGGGGGTGGCCATGGCCCGCCGCCTCGAGCCCGACGTCGTGCTCATGGACCTGCTGATGCCGACCATGGACGGCATCACCGCCATCGGCCGGATCAAGGCCGAGAAGCCCGCCATCGAGATCGTCACGATGACGTCGTTCATCGAGGAGGAGAAGGTCACCGCCGCGCTCGAGGCCGGCGCGTCGGGCTACGTCCTCAAGGATGCCGAGGCCGAGGAGGTGGCCAACGCGGTGCGTGCTGCGTACGCCGGCGAGGTCCATCTCGACCCGGCGGTGGCCCGCCTGCTGGCCCAGCGGATGCGCAACCGGCGGTCGCCCCAGGACGAGCTGGCCGAGCCGCTGACCGAACGCGAGAAGGACGTCCTGCGCCTGCTCGGCCAGGGGATGAGCAACAAGGACATCGGGACGACCCTGTTCATCACCGAGCGCACCGCCCGGACGTACGTGTCGAACATCCTGGGCAAGCTCGGGTTGGCCTCGCGGACCCAGGCCGCGCTGTACGCGGTCGAGCACAAGCTCGTCGACGCCGGCACGGGCTGACCGGCCGGCTAATCGAGCGCGATCACCCGGTAGTCGACCGGGCCGCGTGGCGTCTGGACGCGCACGGTCGTGCCGGGGACCGCGCCCAGCAGCGCCCGCCCGACCGGTGATTCGATCGACAGCCGCCCGGCGGACGGGTCGGCCTCGGCGCTGCCGACGAGTCGATACACGAGCTCGTCGCCGTCGATGTCGACGGTGATGGTCGACCCGAACTGGGCGCCGTCGGACGAGCCCGCGGCCGGTTCGGGTGCGATGACGGCCTCCCGCAGGCGCCCCTCGATCGCCTGGATGCGACCCTCGAGGAACGACTGTTCCTCGCGCGCGGCCGTGTAGTCGGCGTTCTCCTTGAGGTCGCCGAGCTCCTTGGCGGCCCGGATGCGGCCGACGACCTCGGCCCGCCGCGGTCCACTGAGCATGGCCAGCTCGTCGCGCAGGCGCTGCGCCCCCTCGGCTGTGAGGCTGACCGGTGCGCTGGCGGGTCGTGCCCGGGTCGGGCTGGACCGACGACGGGGGGGCGGTGGCTCCCCACGCGCGCCCTCGGCGTCGCCGTCGGGGACGACCACGACCCGGGTCGGAGGCGGAACAGGCTCGACCGGCTCGGGCAGGAGCGACTTCGCCAGCCCGGTCGGGCGGCGCTCACCGGTGGGTCGACGCAGGTTCGCGAACGGCAGGACCACCGGTCCGGGCGCGCCGAGCGCCCGGGCGACCTCGGCCTGCGGTCCGAGCTCGGACGGTTCGACGCGCTCGGCGAACGTGGTCAGCAGGGCGTCCTCGTACTCCTCGACGGCGTCGGTCGCGGCCCACC
>DAIUES010000015.1:18527-22718 GCA_036844985.1 Candidatus Limnocylindrales bacterium | reverse complement strand
GCCGGCGAGTTGATCGTCATCGACGTCGAGACCCGGTCGAGCGGCAGCCCACCGAGCAGGACCTCCATGTCGGCGAGCGAGCTCACCCCGACGCCGCAGGTCCCGAATTCGCCCTCGGCCTCGGCGTCGTCGGTGTCGTAGCCGTACAGGGTCGGCATGTCATAGGCGATCGACAGGCCGGTCTGTCCGGCGGCGAGCAATTGATGGAAGCGCTGGTTGGTGTCCTCGGCGGCCCCGAACCCGGCGAACATCCGCATCGTCCACAGCCGGCTGCGGTAGCCGGTCGGGTGGATGC
Organism: Candidatus Limnocylindrales bacterium; assembly: GCA_036844985.1. Taxonomy (GTDB): domain Bacteria; phylum Chloroflexota; class Limnocylindria; order Limnocylindrales; family CSP1-4; genus SPCO01. The sequence goes on along the minus strand of DAIUES010000015.1, from coordinate 22,423 downwards.
CCCGCGTGAACGGCGGAGCGCCCGGCAAGCCGATCCGCTCATCTGCCGCCGGATCGAGCGACCACGGCCCGTACAGCCCATCGATGGGCTGGTCGCTGATGGTCGAGAACCGCGCCTTGCGCTCGGGCGATCGGGCCTCCGCGGGCTGGAGTCGCTCGCGCCGCCACGTGTCGAGTCGCTCGGCGGCAGCCGTGGAGGGGGCGGGCCGCTTCGGCTCCGCGCGGTCGGTCATGGCGCCGACTCTAGCACCGTGTCCGGCGGTTCAGTCGCCGCCGAAGGCGTCGATCGCGGCGGCGATCTTCGGATCGGGCAGGTCGTTGGTGATGACCACGTTGACCGAGTCGTCGGTCGCCGACGGCCAGGTCACGACGGTCTGGAGCCGGTCGCCGCTGGTGGTGTCGAGGCGATGTCCAATTCGCCCGGCGATGGTCGTCGTCGTGGTCCCGACGATCTGGGTCTTGCTCGACGCGCGGGCGCTCGTCGCGTAGAACTCGGCGATCGCATCGGCGGTCAGCCCGGGTGCCTGGAAGACGACCAGCGCCGCGGCCCGTTCGCCACCGAAGTCCCACGTCCCGCCGGCGAAGTGCACCTCCTCGATGCCGACCCCGGCCAGCGTGCCGAGGTTCTCCGGCGAGCAGTTGCGGCCCGAATCGAGCGTGTCCGGTCCGCGGCCCTCGTAGGCCGTCGGGACCATGGCCTCCAAATCGGGATAGGCCCCCGCCGCCGAACCATCGGTCGTGCACGGGCCGGTCGGATCGAACGACGTCGCCGGACCCGCCACGCAAGCCGCGACGAGGACCAACACCCCGCTGAGCAGGGCGAGCGGCAGCGCGGATCGGAGTCGTGGGATCACCCGCCAAGCGTACGGGACGGCGCCGCTTCGTGCCGCAGCCGGGCGGTGTGGTGCAGCGGGGCACCTGGTACCGCTGGCCCATCGATGGTGCATCGACGCCACCGACCATCGACCCCGGCCTGACGGAACGGAGGTGCCATTGCCCCAGCGCCGGGACGGGCCTAGTGTTCCCCGCAAGCCGACCCGCGATCGAACCGGGACAGCACCCTGGGGCGTCGGTCACGGATCAGGAAGCGGCCCCGCCCTTCGAGGAGGTTCGAAGGTGGGATCCCGGTTCCGGATCACGAGCCGAGTAACCGGATCTTCGGCCATCAGGCCCGGAAGACCGATGGGTTGGCAGCACTGATCGCTCTCGCCGCACCGAATCAGCCTCGATCGCCCTCCGGTATCGGAGGGCGATCTCGCATTTTCCGAGGGGTCTCGCAGCGGTCGACGGCGGGTGATCAGGCCGTGCGGCCGGGCCGCACCGGGGTCGGGTGGCTGCGCCGGGCGACCCCGCGAGCATCGAGATCGGCCTGCAGAACGCGCGCCGCGGCGACCAGCTCCGGATCGCGCGTGACGGTGCCAGCCACCCAGTCGATGTACGACGGCTCGAACGCCGCGATCTCGCCGAGCGAGTGGCCATGGAACTTGCCGAACTCGATGACGTGCGATCGCGCCGCCTCGAGCGTCGGGGCCGGTGGTCGACGAAAGTGCCGGACGCGGCCGCGCTCGAGCGGTCCGGTCGGCGTCGAGGCACGGGGCGCCTCACCGCGCACACGTTCGCCGCGCAGTGGCGGCTGGCCCGCCAGGATCGTCGCCCGTCGAGCGGCGGATCCGGGCGCGGTCCCCGAGCCGGTCGTCTGGTTGCGCGCCCGGAAGGTCCCCGTCGTATCGACCCGGCCGGTGACCGGGCGCGTCGGACGCGGACGTGGCGGCCCGCCGCCGGTCGTTCTCGCGGCGCCGCCGAAGTCGGCCCGTTCCGCGGCCGCTCGACGATCGCGCTGCGCCTCGCGCGTCAGCGATGCATAGGCCGCATTGATGTCGGCCATCCGACGCGTCGCGGCCTGCGACGCCGCGGGGTCGTCACCGGTCAGGTCCGGGTGGTTCTCACGTGCCAGCCGTCGCCAGGCAGCCTTGATGGCCGTAGGCTCAGCGCCCCGGCGGATCCCGAGGACATCGTGCGGATCGCGTTTCACCACGCCCGTCAGTCTAGCGGCGTGATGGTCCGGTCCGACCGGTCCCGCGCCTGGACGTCCGCGCGCTTGACAGTTCCGCGCGGGTGCCGTCCCCTTCGCGACATGGGACTCGTTCGTCGCGCCGGTCTGGCCGCGGTCGCCACGGCGGCGCCGCTGGGCATGGCCTATCGCTTCGCGTTGGCCTATCGGGCGCGCGCCGGCTACCCGCGCCGGCATCCACCGACCATCGAGCCGTCAGCCCTCGGCCTGCCGTTCGAGTCGGTATCGGTGCGCGCCGGCGAGCTCGAGCTGCCGGGCTGGTTCATGCCTGCCCGGGACGGTGCCCCGGGACCCGGGGTGGCGCTCGTCCACGGCTGGGAATCGGCGCGCGACCGCTCCCTGCCGATGGCGGTGTTCCTCCACGCCGCAGGATTCCATTGCCTCGCGATCGACGTCCGCGGGCATGGCGCGAATCAGCCCGAGACGCTGCCCGTCAGCGGCGGGGAGTTCGGCCTCGATGCCCTCGCGGCGTTCCGGGCGCTGGTCGGCCGCCCGGAGGTCACCATCGGCGCGGTATCGGGTCATTCGATGGGTGCCATCGGGGCGATCCTCGCCGCCGCCGCCGACCCGCGGATCGCCGCCGTGGTCGCCACCTCGGGTGCGGCTGATCCATATCGACTGACACGCCAGACCTTCCGCCTCGCCCACCTCCCGATCCCCGATCCGATCGCCTATCCCCTGGCGTGGCTGACGACGCGGGTCTACCTGCGACCGCGCGGTCATACGGTGACCGACATCTCTGCCGCGAACGCCATCGCCCGGTATCGCGGCCCGGTGCTGCTCAGCCACGGAGACGATGACCAGGTGGTGCCACGGATGCACCTCGATCGCCTCGCGGCGGCTGCCCGGGCGGCCCGTGCCGACGTGCCCGATGCCGCGCCCGTCGAGACCCTGGTCATCGCGGGGGGTCAGCACTCGTGGCTGTACGAGTCGCCGGTCTATCGAGCGGGCGTGGCCCGATTCCTGGCTCGCGCGCTGGGCGGCCCGCTCGATCCCGATGCCGCGGCCGAGGTGGCCGCCGCGACCGACGCCACGCGCATTCCCGATGGCGAGGCCCGCTTCTCGGCCGTCGACGAGACACCGGGCGGACTGCGCACGCTCGCCCAGGTGGCCATGCCCGGGGCGACCCGTGACCGGCTCGATCGCGTCGAAGTCCCCTCGGGCAGCGGCGACCGACGGGGCTCGGGCTGATGGAGGACGGCATGACCGTGTGGGACGCCATCGCGTCACGGCGCGTGGTACGCCGCTTCGCCGATCGACCGTTGGCGCCCGAGCACCTGGAGCGGATCCTCCTCGCCGGGCGTCGCGCGAACAGCTCCAAGAACCAGCAGCGCTGGGCGTTCATCACGTGCCGCGAGCGAGGCCACCTCAAGGAGCTGGCCGCAGTCGGACCATGGGCCGGACACATCGCCGGAGCCGCAGTCGCGATCGCCCTGGTCACCCCGGATCCAGCGCGGGCCGACGCGCCGCTGTCGGTGATGTTCGATCTCGGGATGGCCGCGGATTCGATGATCCTGAGCGCCTGGGAGCTGGGGATCGGCAGCGTGCCGGCGACGGTCTACGACCAGGATCTTGCCCGCCGACTGCTCGGCTATCCCGACGACCACCATTGCGAGTTCCTGCTGTCGTTCGGCTATCCAGCCGATCCGGAAGATCTCGTCCGACCCCTGAAACCGGGCGGACGGCGACCCCTCAGCGAGCTGGTCCACGACGAGCACTGGCAGGGGTAGGGCGCGCTCGGGGTCGGGGCGGCGGGGCCGAGCCGCGGAGGCGGGGCGGCGGGGCCGAGCCGCGGAGGCGGGGCGGCGGGGCCGAGCCGCGGAGGC
>DAIUES010000015.1:0-18427 GCA_036844985.1 Candidatus Limnocylindrales bacterium | reverse complement strand
CGGGGCGGCGGGGCCGAGCCGCGGAGGCGGGGCGGCGGGGCCGAGCCGCGGAGGCGGGGCGGCCAGCTCCGGTCAGCGCCCACCCTCCGTCCGAACCGGAAGAACGCTCGTGGGGACGACCGTATGGCGACTGCGTCGGGCCGGACGACGCGAGGCGGAGACCGTCACGCTCGAGCGCTGAGGCCGACCCGGAAGATCGCTCGTCAGGACGACGATATGACCGATCGACAGCCCGGTCGGCCGAGTGGACGAACCATACGGTCGCGGTGGTACGCGTACCGCCGGGTCGGGCCGATCCGGCGCATGGGCGACCGCAGTGTCCGGGTGGCGCGGCGGCAGACCCAGCCGTGAGGCGACCCGCGACGCAATGCCCGCCCCGAGCCGCCCCACGACGCAATGCCCGCCCCGGCAGCCGCCCCCACAACGTACGGGCCGAAGCTACTGCCAGCGGAACTTCCGCGCGGCGATCACGAAGCACACGACCAGCCACACCACCAGCACGACCGCGCACAGCCACAGGGGCGCGAACGGCGCGCCACCGACCATCACCTGGCGGAGCGCATCCGACAGATACGTCAGCGGGATGATCCGGGCGACGCCCTGTAGCGCGTCGGGCATCTGGTCGATCGGGAAGAACGTGCCCGACAGGAACATCATCGGGAACTGGATGACGGAGGTCATCCCGTTGGCCGAGTCCTCGGTGCTGGCGAATGACGCGACGACATAGCCGAGTGCGAGGAAGGCCATCGCCCCGAGCACGACGAACGCGATGGACAGCACGATCGAGCCGCTGATCTGCACCCCGAACACACTGGCGCCGACGCCGACGATGATGACCGATTGGACGAGCGCGATGAGCAGCCGCATCAGCACGTTCGAGCCGACCAGCTGCCAGCGCCGCAACGGGGTGGCGGCCAGTCGCTTGAGGATGAGCTTCTCGCGGTCCGCCACGAGCGGGATCGCGGCGAAGATGCCGACCTGCATGACCGACAGCCCGAGCATGCTCGGCACGAAGTAGCTGATGAAGTTGAGGTTCTCGGTCTGGATCGTCCGCGGCTCGGGCACGACCACCGGCGGCCGACCGCCGAGATTGACCACACCGAGCACGCTGCCGACCGCCTGGTAGACGGACGCCGTCAGATTCTGGCGCGACGGATCGGTGTAGACGGCCACGGTCGCGGGCGGACCGCCTGCGTCCCCGGCACCGGCTGCGACCGAGGTGCCATAGCCGGCCGGCACGACGATCACCGTGTCGAGATCACCGGCGCGCATCTCGGCCAGGGCATCCGCTTCGGTGGCATCGGTGAGTGCCATGGTCCCTGCCCCATCGAAGGCAGCTCGCAGCTGGCTCGAGGCGGGCGAACCGTCCTGATCGACCCAGCCGAGCTTGATGTCGCTGCCGCCGCCACCCTGGAAGATGAACCCGAACATGAAGATGAAGATCAGCGGGAAGGCGAGCGTCCAGAACAGGGCGGCGCGGTCGCGGACGTAGCTCTTGATGTTGGCGACGGTCAGCGCAAGCAGGGCGGTCATCCGGTCAGTCCCGCAGCGCCCGGCCGGTCAGGTCGAGGAACACGTCCTCGAGGGTCGGCCGCCGGATGGCCAGGTTCTGGAGATCGACGCCACGCGCATCGGCGAGCGCCAGGAGAGCGCCGATCGTCGCTCCGACATCGGCCGTGTAGAGCAGCATCTCGTCGTCGTCGACGGCGATCGATACCACGGCCGGCAGTCGCTCGAGCTCCGCCGCGTCCAGGGTCTCGACCCGATCGAATCGAACGGCTCGCTCGTGGAACCGCTTCGAGATCAGCTCGTCGACCGTGCCCAGCTCGAGGATGCGGCCGTGATCCATGATCGCGAGCCGGTCGCACAGGATCTCGGCCTCCTCCATGTAGTGGGTCGTGAGGAGCACGGATCGACCGGCATCCTGGAGTCCGCGGATGAGGTCCCACAGCGATCGACGAGCGGCCGGGTCAAGTCCGGTGGTCGGCTCGTCGAGGAACACGAGCTCCGGATCGTTGACGAGCGCAAGCGCCACGGCCAGTCGCTGGCGTTGGCCACCGGACAGGACCTTGGTCTGGGCGTCCCGTCGCTCCCCGAGCTCGAGCGCGTCGATGAGTTCGGCCGTCGGACGCGAGCTCGGATAGAAGCTGCCGAACAGGTCGATCACCTCGGTGACCGTCAGCTTGGGGTACAGCGCCGCCGTCTGGAGGCTCACCCCGATCCGCGGCTTGAGTGCGTCGGCGTGCTGGCGAACGTCCACGCCGAGCACCTCGACCTCACCGCCGTCGGGCGCGCGGAGGCCCTCGAGGATCTCGACCGTCGTCGTCTTGCCGGCGCCGTTGGGTCCGAGCAGGCCGAAGATCTCGCCTCGGGCGACGTGAAAATCGATGCCGGCCACGGCGTCGATGTCGCCGTAGCGCTTGGTCAGGCCGCGGACCCGGATGACGGGATCGGGCCCGGCGGTCGTGCCGCTCGAAGTCGTGCGATCGGTGGTCGTCATGGCCGAGGGATGGTCGCACAGCCGTGCGACGGAAGTTGGCAATTCACGCTCCCGGATCGTCCTCCGGGACGGCCTCCCAGCCACCCGACCAATCGATGTCGAGCTCGAGACCGCTGTCGGTGACCCGTCCGTCGCCTTCGGGCGCCGGCGCCCCCAGCCCGAGATAGGCGTCGATCGCGGGCCGCAGGCCGATGTCCTTGCCGGCTTCCTCGGACAGCATCCACTTCGTCTCGAGCACGTCGCTGTAGGCCTGCAGCGGATCGCGTCCCGGACCGATCGCCGGGATGAGCGCGCCGAGGCTCGGTTCGAGCACGTCGCGGACCCAGATATCGGCGGCCTCGCCCTCGCTGATGCCGTGACCCGCCTCGTGCTCGAGCCAGGCGCGGTGCTCCCACAGGTCGTTGAGCAGCAGCTGGGCCTGGCCTTCGAGCGCCTTGATGCCGGTCAGCCGCTCGAGCTCACGGGCGTGGAACCGGCGGTTGGCCACGGCGACCTTGAGCCGGACCACGTCGGGCTTGCCGACACTCGGTTCCAGGGAGATCTCGTCGATCGCGAACCCGAGCTCGTTGAGGCGGCGGATCCTCGTCCGCACCGCCTGACGGTCATCGGGCGACAGCTCGGGTTCGAGGGTGAGCTCGGCCCACATCGCGTCGTACCGCGCTCGGGCGGCTTCGGCGGCCTCGACCGCGTCCTCGGCGGCGTCGGGCCGGCCCTGCAACGCGCCGAGGTCGGCCAGACCGAAGGCCACGTTCTCGACGAGGATCTCCAGGTCGTAGGCGCGCTGCCCGTCGGACAGCGACGGATGGATCTCGCTCGTCTCGGCATCGACCAGGTAGGCCTGGATCTTGTCACCGTCCCGACGGAACAGGGTGTTGGCCAGCGAACAGTCGCCCCAGAACACCCCCGCCTGGTGGAGATCGACCATCAGCCAGGCCATCGCGTCGAGGAGCCGGTCGCGATACGGCCCGGGACCCAGCGGGAACCGCATCAGCAGCCGCCGGTACTGGATGGAGAACTCGAGGTACTCGGTCACCAGGATCCCGGTCGTTCGGTCCGGCGACTCGGTCAGACCGACAGGTTCGACCGACGGCAGCCCGCGCCGATGGAGATGGCGCAACACCTCGTACTCCGACCGGGCCACCCCGAGCGGCTCCTCCTTGAGGGCGTACGTCCGCCGATCGCTGACGATGAACCGGACGAGATGGCGAGACGGACCGATCGGCAGCTCGCGGACCCGCATCCCCGAGATGGTCCCGTCGGGGGCCACCGGCCATTCGCCGAGCGGCAGCTCCCAAGGCAGGTCGAGCAGCTCCGCGGCCCCCTCGTTGAGGCGGAGGCGGGGGAACGCACCCGGCGCGAGTCCGTGGGTCAGAGCTTCTTGCGCAGGTACGCCGCGACGGCGGCGTCGTACCCGAGCGACTCGTACAGGCGCTGGGCGTCGGGTCGGTGGCGCCCGGCCGTGACCTCGATGAAGGCCGCGCCGCGCTCGGTCCCGATCCGCTCGGCCTCGGCCATCAGGGCGCCGCCGACGCCCCGTTCGCGCGCTCCGGCGTCGACCACCAGGGCGAGGACACGCACGATCCGATCGTCGTGCTCGAAGCGCGGCAGGAAGTGCAGGGCGAGAAAGCCGAGCATGGCGCCCTCGTGCTCGGCGACGACGACCCGGGAGTAGTCCGACGCGAATCGGGCGAGCCGCTCGACGATGTCGCTCGGCCCGGCGGGATAGCCCTCGTCGGTCAACAGCGCCGCGATCGCCTCGGCATCGTCTGGGCCGGCGGGACGGATGGTCAGGGCGGATCCGGTCATGGCGCGATGGTAGTCGTCTCCAGCCCGAGCCGGAACACCTCGTCCGCCAGATCGACGAGGAGGCGCTCCCGACCGAGCGGGCCCGCCCGCAGCGACACCGTGCTGGCCCCCTCTGCCGCCGCGACCCAGCGCGCTGCCCAGCCCTCTCCGTATCGGGCGAGATGCGCAGCCAGGCGTCCCTCGGTGGCCGGCTCGAGCAGCACGATCCGGAGCGCGTCCGCAGCCGGACCGACCGAGCCGACGAGGCACCGCGCGCCGAGGGCCATGGAGTCGGGGGCGACGCGGAACTGCTGGCCCGCGTCGACCAGGCCGGCCAGTTCGCGCTCGGCACGCTCGAGCTCCACGCTCGCCCAACCGATGGCGACGGTCCCTGCCGGCAACGGCGGAACGCGAGGCGGATTCGCCGTCATCCGGTGAGCAGCATGTCCGGCCCGGGCTGCCCGCTCACCACGAACCCGAGGCGCTCGTACAGCTGGCGGGCCGTGGCGTTGTCGGCGAACACCCCGAGATGGACCCACTCGCTGCCGGCTCGGCGCGCGTCGACCAGCGCCGTCGACGTCACGAACCGGCCGTACCCGCGCCCGCGCGCCTCCGGCAGTGTGCCGATCGACGACAGGTAGCTGAGCCCGTCGAAGGTCGCTCGACGGGCGACCGCCACCGGCTGTCCGCCATGACGAACCAGGTAGTGGGTGAAACGCGGGTCGGCCAGCGACGCCTGCGTTTCGACCGCCAGGCTGGCACGCCGGCTCTCGCCGACCGCGAATGCCGCCACCAGCACCGTCGAGATCGCGTCGGCGGCGTGGGACGCGGACTCGCCGGTCAGTCCCGTGAACCGATCCAGCGTCGTCCCAGGAGCGAGCGGCGACGCGGCCAGCACGGACCGGGCCTGGGCATCGTCGTTCGCCACCATGAGCATCCCATCGCCCATGTCCTCGAACCCGTTCGCCACGAGGCGGGCCGCGAGATCGACGGGCTCGTCGTACGGCGGCGACAACCACGCGTGCGGCTGGCGACCGATCGCGGCGAACAGGACGGCCGTCTCGGCCAACCGCCGATCGAAGGCGACCGGGTCGGCCGGCCAGCTGATGGATTCGATCCGATTCCAGAACGGCTCGGGATCGTCGGCATCGTGGAGCAGCAGGGCGTCGCCCAGATCGCGCAGCTCGCGCCCGGGGATCGCGTGGACCTCGGCCTCATGACGGAGTAGCCTCCGGTGCGTCGCGGCATCGACCGTCTGCGGCATCGTCGCTAGCCCTGCGAAACCAATCCGGGACAGCCGACGTAGATCGCAACGTACCCGTTCGATCGTCGCTGATGCACGTTGGAGGCACCCATGTCCCGTCGTTTGCCGACCGTTGTCGGTCTGATCGCCCTGCTGACCCTGGCAGCCTGTTCGAGCACGACCACCTCCCCCGCCGGGGCCACCCCGGTCCCGACCGTTGCCGGGGCGAGCGGCGGAGCGGCCGGCGGCGACCCGTGCGCGCCCTCGACCGCCGCCGGCACCGTCCAGGCGGGCATGGCCCAGATCGCGTTCGAGCCCGCCCAGATCAGTGCCAAAGTCGGCGACGTGATCAGCTGGACCAACAACGACAGCGTGTCGCACACGGCCACGCTCAAGGATTTCCCCGCCTGCACCACCGAGATCCTGAACAATGGCGCCAGCGGCGGAATCACGTTCACGGCACCCGGTACCTACGCGTTCTTCTGCAAGATCCACGCCTCGATGACCGGGACGATCACGGTCAGCGGCTGACCGACCGCGACGGCGCCCGTCAGGCGGGTCGCTCCAGCAGGAAGACTGCCGCGCCCGACGGGAGATCGATCCGTTCGGGTGCGGGCAGGCCCGCCCCGGCGAACCACGCCAGGAACTGATCGCCGGTCGCCAGCGCGGTGCCCTGCAGCAGCTCGTCGAGCTGGACCCCGGCGATGATCTCGCCATGGCGCGTGCGGAACGCATCGGCATCGGACGGCAGTGGCCAGTCGAGCACGAGCAGCCGACCGCCGGTCCGCAGCGCGCCCCATGCCGCGGCCAGGACCTGCGGTGCGTCATGCAACTGATGCAGGGCGTACTGGAAGTAGGCGAGGTCGTAGGTGCCCATGGCCCCGGCATCCTTTGGCTGGGCTGCCCGGATCTCGATCCGGTCATCGAGCCCCTCCGCGCTGACGGTCGCCTTCGCGCGCGCGACCGAGTCGGTCTCGAATTCGACGCCGACGAGCTCGATTGCGGGGAAGCGGCGGGCCATGGCGACCAGCCAGCGGCCGCCGCCGCAGTGGACGTCGATCACTCGCCCGCCGTGAGCCAGCTCGGCGACGAGTTGGGGCAGCGCGGCGAGTACCTCCTGGAAGAAGACCGCGATGTCCTGGCGAGTGAGCCGCTCGATGGCTGACCGGTAGCGGTCGGGCCGCGACGACAAGGTCCGACCCGTCCGGAAGTAGTCGGGCATCGCGCCCCAGTCCATCGACGCGACGACCGCGTGTACGAACTGCCCGCCCAGGAAATCGGCGCGTCGGTCGTCGAGCAGGATTCCCGCGACCTCCTCGTCGATCGTCAGGCGACCATCCTCGAACCGGGTGAGGTCATGGGCATCGGTCGCCCACGCCCACGCCGCGATCGCGTCGGGCTGGGTCGCCGTTTCGGCGGCGAGCGCCGCGGGGTCGATCCCGGCGCGGCCGGCGGCACGGATCCGGTCGAACAGGCCGAGCTCGACGCCGAGGTAGATCAGCCACGATCGATGGAATCCGGCGAGGCTGGTGATGAGGTCGTCGAAGCGTTCGTCCTGGCCCATGGGCGCGATTGTCGCATGATGCCGGGTGGGCTCGACCCCGACTGGCGTGGGCGTCGGGCGGGCGCTATGCTGCCCGCTTGGACCAGCGACCTATGCCAAAACGCCACGAGTCAGCCCCAGCGGATGGTCGGCGCGTCTGGCTCGGTCTGGCGGTGTTGTACGTCGTCTGGGGGTCGACCTACCTCGGCATCGCGGTCGCGGTCGCGACGATCCCGCCGTTTCTCATGGCCGCCTTCCGATTCGGATTGGCCGGGACGGTGCTGCTCGCCTGGACGATCGCCCGCGGCACCTTCACGTGGCCGACCCGGCGGGAGTGGATCGACACGGCCATCGTCGGCGCCCTGCTGCTCGGCGGCGGGATGGGCATGGTCGCGTGGGGCGAGCAGTCGATCCCGTCGGGCATCGCCGCACTGCTCGTGGCCCTCATGCCGGTCTGGGTCGCGGTGCTCGGGCGCGTGGCGTTCGGCGAGCGCCTGCCGCGTCTCGCCGTGGTCGGCATCGTCATCGGGTTCGTGGGGGTGGCGATCCTCGTCGGTCCGACGGCGACGGGCGCGACCGGCGCCCTCGATCCGGCGGGCGTTGCCGCGCTCGTCATCTCCCCCATCGCCTGGGCCGCCGGCTCCCTCTATGCGTCGCACCGCGCCCGTCTGCCGCGCCAGCCCCTGGTCGCGACGGGGACCCAGATGGTGGCCGGTGCGATCGTGCTCATGACGATGGCTACGGTTTCCGGCGAATGGGTCCAGTTCTCGCCAGCGACTGTCTCGGGGCCATCGATCGCGGCGTTCCTGTACCTCGTCGTCATCGGCAGCCTGCTGGCCTTCACCGTCTTCGGCTGGCTGCTGCGTGTCGCGCCGCTGCCGTTCATCGCCACGTACGCGTACGTCAACCCGGTGGTCGCGGTGGTCCTCGGGACGGTCATCCTCCACGAACCCCTCGAGCCACGCACCCTCATCGCCGGTGGCGTGATCGTCGGGGCGGTGGCCCTGATCGTGACGGCGCGGGGGCGGATGGCCGCGCCCCGGACGGCAGCGCCCCGGACGGGAGCGGCGGCCACGGCGGCGTCAGCGTCGAGCGCGTCGTCGACGCCCGCCGTCGAGAGCGCGCCATCGCAGTCCGCGTCGGGCTGACGACGGCGCGCGGCCCAGCCCGGCGCAGCCGGAGCGACGCCGGGACGCAGGATCAGGCCGACGGACGTTCCCAGCCCTGGGCCGGCCACGGCTCGCAGCGCAATGGACGGTCCTCGCGGTAGCCGAGCTCGTAGTCGGCCTGGATGAGGGTGTGGAGCTGGCTCGTGCCCTCGTAGATGACCGCGGCCTTCGAGTTGCGCAGGTAGCGCTCGACCGGGAACTCGTTGGAGTAGCCGTTGGCGCCGTGGATCTGGATGGCATCGAGCGCGCTCTGGACGCTGTGCTCGGTGGCGTGCCACTTGGCCAGGCTCGTCTCGCGGGTGTTGCGCAGGCCCTGGTTCTTGAGCCACGCGGCGCGCCACACCAGCAACCGGCCGATGTCCGTCCCGGCCACCATCTTCGCGATCATCTGCTTGACCAGCTGGTGACGACCGATCTCCTCGCCGAACGTCTGGCGGTCGTGGGCGTAGGCGACGCTGGCATCGATGCACGCCTGGGCGAGACCGACCGCCCCGGCGGCCACGGTGAAGCGGCCCTGGTCGATGGCGCTCATCGCGATGAGGAAGCCCTCGCCTTCCTCGCCGATGCGGTGGTCGTGGGGACCACGACGTCGTCGAGGTTGATGAGACCGGTATTGCCGGCCCGGATGCCGAGCTTGCCGTGGAGCGTGCCGGTCGACAGGCCGGCCATCCCGCGCTCGAGCAGGAACGCGGTGACGCCCCGGTGCTTCCTGGCGCGGTCGACCGACGCGAACACGAGGAAGTGGTCGGCGAGGTCGGCCAGCGAGATCCACAGCTTCTGGCCGTTGAGCCGGTAGCTCGCGCCGTCCCGGCGCGCGGTCGTCTGGAGGTTGGCCGCGTCGGTGCCGGCGCCGGGCTCGGTCAGCCCGAACGTGGCCAGCTTCTCGCCGCGCGCCTGGGGCACCAGCCAGCGCTGGCGCTGCTCCTCGGTCCCCCATTGCAGGAGGGCGAGGCTGTTGAGCCCGACATGCACGCTCTGGACGACACGGAACGCGGTGTCGCCACGTTCGAGCTCCTCGCACAGCAGCGCGAAGCTGGTGTAGTCCATACCCCCGCCGCCATACGCCTCGGGGATGGGCGCGCCGAGAAAGCCCAGCTCGGCCATCCTCTCGAACAGCTCGCGCGGGAAGCCGGCCGCCCCCTCGTCCCAGGTACGGATGTGGGGCAGGACCTCGGCCTCGACGAAGGCCCGCGCCGCTCCCTGGACCAGCTTGTTCTCGTCGGTGAGCGTGAAGTCGACCATGGGAGGCATCGTACGCGGCGGGGGACCCTGTCCGCCCGCTACACTCGGTCGATGGACACCGTCACCCCCGCCACACCGCACCTCAGCCCGGTCCTCGGGCGCTATTTCGAGCGCGACTGGAGCCACGGCGAGGGGCATCGGCTGATCGACACGTCTGGACGGGCCTACCTCGACTTCGCCAACGGCATCGCCGTCACGGCCCTCGGCCACGTCCACCCACGGGTGACGGCGGCGATCCACGCCCAGGTCGACCGGCTCATCGGGCCGGTGTCCGCCATCGGGTTCAGCGAGCCCATCACCCGGCTGGCTGACGCGCTCGCGTCGACCTTTCCTGACCCGCTCGACACGGTCATGTTCCTGAACTCGGGTTCGGAAGCCATCGACGGGGCGCTCAAGCTCGCCCGTCGGGTCACCGGACGGCCGGGCATCATCGCCTTCCGTGGGGGGTTCCATGGCCGGACGTGGGGCGCCACCTCGGTCACCAGCTCGAACCTCAATTACCGGACCGGGTACGAGCCGTTGCTGCCGGGCGTCCACCTGACGACGTTCCCCGCCGTGTACCGCGACTTCGGTGGCGACGAACAGGCTGCCATCGACACCGCCATGGCCGACCTGCGCGACCTGACGACCAGCGAGCTGCCGCCGTCCGCGGTGGCGTCCATCCTCATCGAGCCCGTCCAAGGCGAGGGCGGTTTCACGCCAGCTCCCCCGGCGTTCCTTCAGGAGCTGCGAGCCTTCTGCGATCGACACGACATCCTGTTCATCGCCGACGAGGTGCAGAGCGGCTACGGCCGGACCGGCCGGATGTGGGCGTTCGAGCATGCCGGCATCGTTCCCGACGTCGTCGTCGTGGCGAAGGCCATCGCCAATGGCCTGCCGCTGTCCGCCATCGTGGCGTCCAGGGCCCTGCAGGAGCGGTGGGGCCGCGGCGCGCACGGGTCCACGTACGGCGGCAACCCCGTGGCCTGCGCCGCCGGACTCGCCGTGCTCGACACGATCCACGACGAGGGGCTGATCGAGAACGTCGTCGCCCGAGGGGCGGAGCTGCACGCCGGGCTGGCGCGGATCGCCGCCGAGGACGAGCGCATCGGGGATGTCCGTGGGCCAGGGCTGATGATCGGCGTCGAGTTCGTGCGCGATCGCGCCTCGCGCGAGCCCGACGGCACGCTGCCCGACGTCCTGTCGGCGGCCTGTGCCGATGCTGGATTGCTCGTCCTCACCTGCGGTCGCCACCACGAGGTGGTCCGCTGGATCCCGCCACTCGACGTGACCGCGGCCGAGATCAGCGAGGCGGTCGAGATCTTCGGGGAGACCCTGGCGGGCATCCCGAAGGTGTAGGGGTGACCGGGGGTGACCGGGGGGTGGCCCGGGCCGCGGGGCTGCGGGGACGCGCCGCATCGTGCGCCTAGTACCGCCACCCATCTCTCTGGGCGATGCTATTGCCCGAACCACTCCCCGTCGGAGCCCGGAACTCCGTCAGGTACCACCGTGGGCGATCGGGGGGGTCGATCGATGGCAGGAGCGCCCCACAGCGTCCGTAGCATCGCCCACAGCGATATTCGGGGGATCGTCAGTCCAGGTCGCCGGCACGGAACCCAGCCCCGCCGCGTGCCCATGCCCTGACCACCCGTGACACGGCCGTCAGACGAGAACGTTGCATGGAACGGGCGAACCGTCGAACGATCGGTAACGGGTCACTCGCAATCGCCCTTTCCGTCGTCAAACGTGCCGCCACGTGCACCGAGTGACGGAGGACCACCGTCAGGCGCGGCCCCGATCGACCGTAGGCCCGTCTGCTGCAACGTCGGCGGCTGGCGGATCGCGGCTGGCGGATCGCGGCCGGCGGGTCCCGGCTGGCGGATCGCGGCTCGCCCCACCCCTGCCCAGCACAGCAACGAGCGCCCGGGGAGGGACCGGGCGCTCGTGAGGAGCGAACGAGTCGGCGGGCCCGGACCTCCGGCGCCCGCGGGCGATCTAGCGGTTCTGGGCGAGGAACTTCATCACGTCGTCAAGCCGGAAGCGGCGATCGCCGCGCTTGCAGACGCGATAGAAGGGCAGCTCACCGCGGTCACCCAAGCGCTTCACCGTGTTGACATGCAGGTGGAGCATCTCGGCGACTTCGGTCGCAGTGAGCATCGGTCCCAGTTCGTTGACGGCCATCGATGCCATGGGTCAGGTTGCCTCGTTCTGCGCACTTCTCGGCGGCTCCGGTCCCCTGGGGTACTCAGGGGTAGGGTCGGGACCGCTGCGAGGCAGACAGTAGGGGTGCGGAGTGAGTGCCTCCAAGCCGTACTTTGGGATATCCGCCAGTACCACGACCGCAGGCCTACCATCAACGATCGTGCGGATACCCACATCGTCGCCACTCGGTTTCGCTGGCCGACAGGGCGCTGCCCGAACCGGGGTTGCCATCGCGCTCGGGATCGTGGCGCTCGGCCTGACCACCCTTGGGGTGACGCTCCTCGAGCGCGGCGACCTCGCCATCGACGACGCCTCGCCGATCTACCTCATCGCGGTGGTCCTGATGGGCGCGGCCTTCGGCACGGCCGCCGCGGTCGGCACCGCGATCGCCGCCTTCCTGGCCTATGACGCGCTGTTCACGGCGCCACGCGGTTCGCTGCTGGTGGCAGACCCGCGCGAATGGCTCGATCTGCTCCTGTTCCTGTTCGTCGCGCTCGCCGTCGGGCGCCTGGTGGCGATCGCGCACCGACGCGCCGATGCCGCCGACCGACGGACCCGCGAGGCGAACAGCCTGTTCGCGCTCAGTCGCCTGCTCGCGACGGCCGACACGACCGAGGACGCCGCCCCGGCCATCGCCACCCGGCTCCGCTCGGATGCGCGACTCGATCGAGCGTGGATCGCGATCGGACCCGTCGGTCGCGAGCGGGTTGTGGCCGACACGGGCTCCGCCGACGGTCCGCCTCCGAGGGCGCCGGTGATCGCGTCCCTGGCGCGCCAGCCAGGTGACGAACCGGCTCGCTGGGTCCGGACCCACGAGACGACGGCAGGCGCGCCCACCGGCACGCCGTCGCGCGGGACGTCCACCGACCGCGAGCAGTACCGGGTTCGTATCGAATCGGACGGCATCGTCCTCGGGACGCTCGGCGCCACCCGCGCCCGAGCGCTCGGACCGCCCACCCGGGAGGAGACTCGCATCCTCGCCCTCAGCGCCGACCAGGTCGCGCTGTCGGTGCGGCGCGACCAGGCCCATCGGGCCGCGACGGAGCTCGAGGTCGCGCGACAAAGCGACCTGCTCAAGACCGCTCTCATCGATTCGGTGTCACACGACCTGCGGACACCACTCGCCAGCATCCGGGCGACGGCGGGTAGCCTTGCGGATCCCGCGGTCGAATGGACCGACGACACGCGGCGGGCGGCGGCGGTCGTGATCGACCAGGAATCGGCCCGGCTCGATCGCCTGGTTCGCGCGATGCTCGATCTCGGGCGCATCGACGCCGGCGCGGTCCGTGTCGAGCTCGAAGCGCACGACCTCGCATCGGTCGTCGTGCCGGTCGTCGACCGCCTTCGCCCGCTGCTCATGGCCCGCGACGTCGTGGTCGATATCCCGCTCGACATCCCGCCGGTCGAAGTCGATGCCGTCCTGCTCGAAGCCGTCCTCACCAACCTGCTCGAGAACGCGGCCACCCACGCCCCGCCACCAGCGCCCGTTCGGCTGCGGGCCGAACGGCGATCGATCGGAGTCGACCTGCTGGTGCGCCTCGTCGTCGAGGATGGTGGCCACGGCGTGCCGCCTGACGAGCTCGGGCGCGTGTTCGACCGGTTCCACCGCGTCGCGGGCGGCGCCATCGGAGGCCGGCGCGGGATGGGCGTCGGCCTGAGCGTGGTCAAGGGTCTGACCGAGGCGATGGGCGGCCGCGCCGAGGCTGCTGCCAGTCCCCTCGGCGGGCTCGCCATCGCGCTCGACCTGCGTGCGTCACCCAACGCGCCGGAGCCGGAGGCGTGACCACGGACGCCGCCGCCCACCGGCCGCTGCCCCGCAGCGCGCACATCCTGATCGTCGAGGACGACCCGGTCACGCGCGACGCCGTCCAACGCACGCTCGAGGCCCACGGCCACCGGGTGATCGGGGCCGCCGACGGCAGCGAGGCCATGCGCTGGTTCGACGCCGAACGCCCCGACCTGATCCTGCTCGATCTGGGCCTGCCGGACATGGACGGCTCGACGATCGTCCGTCGTGTCCGCCGCGACGCGACCACACCGATCCTCATCCTTTCCGCACGGGCCGACGAGCGTGACAAGGTCGCCGCGCTCGACGCCGGCGCCGACGACTACGTCACCAAGCCGTTCGGCATGGACGAGCTGCGCGCCCGGATCGCGGCCCTCCTGCGTCGGGCGGGCGGTCCGACCGCCGACGCGCGCGGCATCGCCCACCTCGGACCGATCAGCCTCGACGTCGCCGAACGGCGGGCCGAGCTCGACGGCCGCGAGCTCGACCTCACCCCGCGCGAGTACGAGTTGCTCAAGCTGATCGTGGCCAACCCCGGACGACTGCTGACCAAGGGTCGGTTGCTGCGGGCGGTGTGGGGCACCGCGTACGCCGGTGAGGCGCACTACCTCCATGTCTACGTCAGCCGTCTCCGACGCAAGCTCGAAGCGGCCGACCCGACGGGCTTCGCGAGCCGGCTCATCACCGCCGAGCCAGGTGTCGGCTACCGCGTCGCGGCCGATGGAGCGGAGGGTGACGTGGAGGCCCGACGGCGTCGCCCCTGATCGCGCCCGATATTGAGCGAGCGTTGAGCAGCGTCGGTACCGCCAGCCATGCCCGCCTCTTGGTGCCGCGTCCTAGCGTGAAGGCATGGGTCCCGCCGACATCATCATGCTGCCACGCCCGCGGACCGCTCCGTTCGATCGAGGCGTGCTCGACGTGGACGCCGCCATCGAACTCGTCCTACAGGGGGCGGCCGTCCGCGTCCGGCTGACCGGATTGCCCCATGCGGGCGACCTGGCCGAGATCGGTCTGGCGCACGCCCAGGCGGTCGACCTGGCGTTCTGCGCCGAACGCGACGCGATGGGCCTCACCCTCACGATCGGCCCGCGGATCGCCCCACCCGGTCGATGACGCCCCCAAGACCCGGTCGCAATTGCTGGCGCCGCCGCTCGGCGGCGGATGGCTCGCGCGCCCGGCGACCGACGTGATCGGCGGTCGAAGGCCCCTGACCGGACGCAAGGCAGGTGACCGGCGCGTCCGCGTCGAACGGCCCCACTCGCCGTACTTCCGCTACGCAGGACCGAACCAGCTCGTCGCCCGGCAGGCGGCGTCCCAGCCCCGGACGAAGACCGGCCGGGCCGTGGCCCGCGTCCGCGCCTTCGTGTTCGGTCGTCCCCTGTCGAACGAGGCCGACATCGAGGAACGGCTCGACAAGAAGAAGGGCCTCGCGATCTTCAGCTCCGATGCCATCTCGTCGTCGGCGTACGCGACCGAGGAGATCCTGCGCGTCCTCATCGTCGGTGGGGCGGCCGCGATGCTGCTGTCGATCCAGGTCGCGGCCGCCATCGCGCTGCTGCTCGCCGTCGTGGCGTTGTCGTACCGCCAGGTCTGTCGTGCCTACCCGACCGGTGGTGGGGCGTACGTCGTGGCGCGCACCAACCTCGCGCCCATCTTCGGTCTGATCGCCGCAGCGGCGTTGCTCATCGACTACGTGATGACCGTGGCCGTGTCGACCGCATCGGCCATCACCCAGATCCAGTCCGTGATCCCGGCCGCGTTCGACTTCCGCATCGCCATCGCCTTCACCTCGATCGCGCTGATCACGATCGCCAACCTGCGTGGCCTGCGCGAGTCCGGCAACATCTTCGCGGTCCCGACCTACCTGTTCGTCGGACTGGCCCTGTCGATCGTCGCTATCGGTGTCAGCCGCATCGTCGGCGGCTCCGCGGTCGCGGTCGTGCCGGAACACGATGCCCTGCCGTTGGGCACGGAGGCGGTCGGCGTCCTGCTGCTGCTCAAGGCGTTCGCCGGTGGGTCGGTCGCCCTGACCGGGGTGGAGGCGATCGCCAACGGGGTGCCCGCGTTCAAGCCGCCCGAAGCCAGGAACGCCGCCAACACCATGACGGTCATGGCGGTGCTGCTCGCCGTCCTGTTCATCGGCCTGACCGTCGTCGCGGTCGCGTTCGACCTGCGCCCGACGGCCGAGGGCGGTCCGTCGGTGGTGGCGCTGGCGGCTCGTTCGGCGTTCGGTGACGGGTCCCCGCTCGCCACGCTGTTTGCCGCGAGCACCGCACTCATCCTGTTCCTGGCCGCGAACACGAGCTTCAACGCCTTCCCGCGACTGGCCGCGATCCTGGCCGAGGACGGCTACATGCCACGCCAGTTCGCCTTCCGTGGCGATCGCCTGGCCTACTCGTGGGGGATCGCCCTGCTGGCCGCCATCGCGTTCGGGCTGCTGTGGGTGTTCGACGGCGACACCCATGCCCTCATCCCGCTCTACTCGGTCGGCGTCTTCCTGTGCTTCACGCTGAGCCAGCTCGGCATGGTCCGCCACTGGCTGCACGAGCGCGATCGAGGCTGGCGCTGGCGCCTGGCCATCAACGCTACGGGGGCGATGCTGACCGCTGTCGTGCTCGTCATCGTGGTGTCGGAGAAGTTCGTGGACGGGGCGTACCTGGTCGTCATCCTCGTGCCCACGCTGGTCGGCATCATGCTGTTCGTCGCCCGGCAGTACGCCCACTCGCGCGCGGAACTGCAGGTGCGTCCGGGGACGGTCGTCCGGCCGCCGCTGCGCGAGGAGCGCGTGGTCGTGCCGATCCCGGGTCTCGACCGGGCCGCTGTCCAGGCGATCAACGTCGGACGGTCGATCGACGATGACGTCCGCGCCGTGTACATCTCGGATGATGCCGAGACCGCCACGGAGCTTCGCAGGGCGTTCGAGCGGCAGGTGCCGGGCGTGCCACTGGTCGTCGTCGAGTCACCGTTCCGCTCGCTGTCCGGTCCGCTGCTGGCGTACCTCGACGTCCTCGACATGGCGTGGCCGCCCGACAAACCGTCGCCGATCACCTTCGTCGTCATCCCGGAGTACGTGGCACGACATTGGTGGGAGCGAGTCCTCTACAACCAATCGGCCAAGCGGTTGCGGTCGATGCTGCTCGGCCGCCCCCATACGGTCATCGTCGATGTCCCGTATCGGCGTGAGGATCCCGACGAGCCGGTGGCCGCCGGTGCCTAACCGCCGCGTGCGATGCGGCGCGCCTTGCGACTGACCCGCACGAACTCGGTGAAGTGGCGCCATGGCCGGATATGGCTCGGCTCGCCGGCGTAGATCGTCCGGATCGGCACCCAGTCGATGGGCAGGCCGAGGGCGATGGCCCGGCCGATCATCTCGACCTCGAACTCGAAGCCCGGCTCGTCGCTGTCGAGCAGGGCCGCCATGAGCGTCCGTCCGATGAGCCGGTAGCCCGACTGGTTGTCCGGGACGCTCCGACCCAGGGCCAGCGACAGGATGACACCGCCGAGCGTGTTCGCTGCCCGACGGACGGGCGGCATCGCGCCGAAGTCGCGCCGACCGATGATGAGTTCCGGCCGGCGAGCCTCGAACGCGGCAAGGAACGCCGGGATCTCGGCGGGATCGTGCTGGCCGTCCCCGTCGAGCGTGATCACGGCGGGGGCGCCGACCTCGAGTGCGTGGCGGAAGCCGCGTCGAAGGGCCGCCCCCTTGCCGGCGTTGGGAGACGATCGAAGCACCGTGGCGCCCGCCGCCTCGGCCACGGCCGCGGTCTCGTCGCTGGAGCCGTCGTCGACGACGACGACGGGCAGGTGGCGTCGGGCGGCCCGGACGACCGCCCCGATCCGGGGCCCCTCCTCGTAGGCCGGGATGAGCACGCGGATCTGTCCGTCGGGTGGCTCCACCCGCGCAGTATCGCGCCCGGTGTCCAGCTCTCATGACTGCCTCAGGAAGGGCCCCGAGTCTCGGGAGCATCCGACGCCGTCCACGCGGTCGGCGCTGTGCTGATGGAGATCCGAATGACGACACCGTCCACTCCGCCCGATCGGGATCCCGCCGATCCGCTCGAGCCGTCCGACACGACCGGACCCGCGGTCGTGGCATGGTCAGCCCCGGCCGAGTCATCGGCGACACCGACGGCCGACGCCGTCGCGTTCAACGGCCGCCCGGTCGGGCCGACCGGCCCGAGCCGCCTCCGCATCGGCATCGTCGGCGGAGCGGCCATCGCCCTCGCGGTCGGAGCGGTCGCGACGTCGCTCGCCGCATCCCCGCCACCGTCCGGCGCGACCGGCACGTCCGGTAGCAACGGTCCGGCCGTGATCTCCCCGGACTTCGGTCCCGGCGATGGCATCGACGGCCTCGATCACGGTCGGTCCGGCGGCCCCGGCCTGCGCGACGTGACCATCACCGCGATCAGCGGCAATGCGGTGACCCTCGGCACGGCCGACGGATGGCGACGCACGATCACGATCACCGACGCTGTCGACGTCACCAAGGGCGGCCGGGCCGCGGCCCTTGCCGATCTCAAGGTCGGCGACCAGGTCGCGTTCCGCCAGACGCGCGCGGCGGACGGCACCTACAACGTCACCGCGCTGGCGGTGGTCGTGCCGACCATCGGCGGCCAGGTCAGCGCCCCGACCTCGAGCGGCTTCAAGGTCACGACCCGCGACGGGGCCGTGTGGACGGTGGCCGTCGACGCCGCCACGACGTACCGGTTCGGGACCGGCGACGGCACGTTGGCCGATGTGAAGGCCGGGGAGTCGGTGGTGGTGGCTGGTACGTCGACCGGTGACAACGCCCTGACCGCGCTCAGCGTGCGGGTCAGCCCGGACCGGGCGATCGGCACCGTCACGGCCAAGACGACCGATTCGATCACGATCAAGCAGCGCGACGGCTCGTCGTTGACCATCCATGTCGGTGCCGCGACGACGTACCGTGTCAAGGGCGCCGCAGCCACCACCGACAGCCTCGCCGACGTCACGGTCG
>DAIUES010000014.1:0-23558 GCA_036844985.1 Candidatus Limnocylindrales bacterium | reverse complement strand
CGAAGCCCTCCGCATCGACCGTCTCCTCGGCCACCAGCTTCTCGGCGAGGGCCACGAGCCGGTCGCGATGGCTGGTGAGCACATCGGTCGCCCGCTCATAGGCCTTGTCGATGATGGCCCGGACTTCCTCGTCGATCTGGCGCGCGACGTCGTCGCTGTAGTTGCGCTGCTCACCGATCTCCCGGCCGAGGAAGACCAGCTCGTCGCGCTTCCCGAAGGACAGCGGCCCGAGCTTGTCGCTCATGCCGAACTCGGTGACCATCCTCCGCGCGAGATCGGTCGCCTTCTCGATGTCGTTGCTGGCACCGGTCGTCGTGTCGCCGAAGATCATCCGCTCCGCGACGTTGCCGCCGAGCAGGCCCGCGATCTTGTCCTCGAACTCGGTCTTGGACTGGAGATAGCGGTCCTCCTGGGGTAGGGCCATCGTGTAGCCGAGGGCCATGCCCCGGCTGATGATGGTGACCTTGCTCACCGGGTCGCACTTGGGCAGGATCCGCTGGACGACGGCGTGACCACCCTCGTGGTAGGCGATGATCGCCTTCTCGGCGTCCGAGATGACCCGCGACTTGCGCTCGGGACCGGCGATGATCCGCTCCAGGGCTTCCTGGAACTCGGACATCCCGATGACCTTCTTGTTGCGCCGTGCCGACAGGATCGCCGCTTCGTTGACGAGGTTGGCGAGGTCGGCCCCGGAGAAGCCGGGCGACTGTCGCGCGACGCCTTCGACGTCGACGCCCTTGTCGAGCGGCTTGCCCTTGGTGTGGACCTTGAGGATCTCGGTCCGGCCGCGCATGTCGGGCCGGTCGAGGATGACCTGGCGGTCGAACCGACCCGGGCGCAGGAGCGCCGGATCGAGCACGTCCGGCCGGTTGGTGGCCGCGACGACGATGACGTTGGTGTTCGTGTCGAAGCCGTCCATCTCGACCAGGATCTGGTTGAGGGTCTGCTCACGCTCGTCGTGGCTGCCGCCGAGGCCGGCGCCGCGCTGGCGGCCGACCGCGTCGATCTCATCGACGAACACGATGCATGGGGAATTGCGCTTGGCCTGGTCGAACAGGTCGCGCACGCGGCTGGCGCCGACGCCCACGAACATCTCGACGAACTCGGAGCCGGAGATGCTGAAGAACGGCACCCCGGCCTCGCCGGCGACGGCCCGGGCCATGAGCGTCTTGCCGGTGCCCGGAGGGCCGACGAGCAGGACGCCACGCGGGATGCGCGCGCCGAGCGAGTTGAACTTCTCGGGGAACTTCAGGAACTCGACGACCTCCTGGAGCTCGGTCTTGGCCTCGTCGACCCCGGCCACGTCGGCAAAGGTCACGACGGTCTTGTTGCCGAGGAACATCCGGGCCCGGCTCTTGCCGAAGCTGAGCGCCTGGTTATTGGTGCCCTGGGCCTGGCGCATCATGAAGAAGATGAAGCCGCCGATGATCAGCAGCGGCAGGACCGCGGTCAGGAGCAGGCCGAGCCACGACGTGTCGGGGGCCGGCGTGGCCTTGAAGATGTCGGCGCCGAGGGTCTTGCCGCTGGCCTGCGCCGCGGCGTGCATGTCGCCGTAGACGTCGGTCAGCACGGTCGGCACGGTCACCGTGTACGTCGTGTCGCCGGTCGCCGGCTTGACCGTCAGGGTCGTGCCCTGCTGGGTGACCTCGGCGACCTGGCCGGCGGCGACGTCGCTGAGGAACTTGGAATAGCCGGTCGTTTGTGGTTGCGCGGTGGTCGTGATCCAGGTGAACAGCAGCGCCGCCGTCCCGACCACG
The DNA here is from genome assembly GCA_036844985.1 of Candidatus Limnocylindrales bacterium. GTDB lineage: Bacteria > Chloroflexota > Limnocylindria > Limnocylindrales > CSP1-4 > SPCO01. Next base: position 21,801 of record DAIUES010000014.1, on the reverse strand, counting down.
AGAACGAGCATGACGATGCCGTTCCGGAAGAACTTGGGGTTCAAAGGGGAGCCTCCGGGTGAAGTGCGCGCCGCTCGGGCGGCGCCACGTGGAGCGAGTATAGCGTCGGGCCGCCTGCGGGCCTTCTGCCGGATGTCATGTCGATACCCATCCATACGGACGCTTGTGGCGCCCGGATGGCGACGGCCTGCCGGGTGAAGGAATCGATACGACCCCCCGACCGGACATCGGAGGGTCGTCGGATGTCGAAGTTGGTAGCGGAGGGCGGATTTGAACCACCGACCAAGGGCTTATGAGTCCCCTGCTCTACCACTGAGCTACTCCGCCAGGGTGTCCGATTTTACCCCTACTGTGCGAACGTGTCGCAGGCGTCGGAGTTGCCGCTCTGATAGCCCTTGGTGAACCACGCCACTCGCTGTTCCGCCGATCCGTGGGTCCACGACTCCGGATCGACCCGGCCCGAGGTCGACTGCTGGATGCGATCGTCGCCGACGGCCGAGGCGGCACTCAGCGCTTCGTCGATGTCACCGGGCTGGAGATCGGTCGCTGCGGAGTTGGCCCACGCGCCGGCAAGGCAGTCGGCCTGGAGTTCCATCCGGACCGACAGGGCGTTCTGCTGCGAGGGATCCTGCTGGGTCATCTGCTGGACGCGCTCGGCGATGCCCAGGGCGTTCTGGACGTGGTGGCCGAACTCGTGGGCGACGACGTAGGCCATGGCGAAGTCCCCGCCCTGCGCGCCGAAGCGCGAACGCAGCTCATCGAAGAACCCCAGGTCGAGATAGACCTTCTGGTCTGCCGGGCAGTAGAACGGTCCCGTGGCCGCCGACGCCGGGCCACAGGACGACGACGTGCTGCCATCGAACAGGACGAGCTTGGTCTCGGGGTAGTCACGGCCGGCCGCCTTGAAGGTCGATGCCCAGAAGCTCTGGACGCTGTTGACGATGTAGCCCAGCTGCTGGTCGGTGTCGCTCTGCGGGTCGAGCGTGCCGCCGGGTTGGGCGACCCCGCCGCCGCCAAGGCCGCCGAGGCCCGGCACCCCGCCACCGAGCACCCCGCTGACGAGCAGGAACAGGATGATCGAGATGATGATCCCGCCGATGCCACCGCCGGTACGGCCGCCGGGGATCGGGATCGGGATGCCGCCGCCGCTGCCGCCGCCGAGGGCGCCGCCAAGTCCTCCGCCGGACTGGCCACGCCGATCCTCGATCTGATCGAAGCCGGTATTGCGCTTCCATTTCATGGTGCTGGGGGTCCCTCCTGCGGCCATGCGCGGACGGCCGATCGCCGCTGAGCATACCCCGGCGCGAGCGTGATCCGGCCTCGCAGCGGGCGTCCTGGACGTTGCAGCGGCATGTGCACGTCCACTCGCTGCTCAGGCGACCTCGTGGAGGCGACCGGTCGCGACGTCGAACACGAGGCCGTGGACCGGCACCCGCCGGATCAGCTGATGCTCGCGAAGGATGGCGACCTGCTCGCGCAGGTTGGCTTCGAGGTCATCGAAGGCGCCGAATACGACCGGGACGTCGTCGGCGGTCACGTCGGCGGTGGCCGCTGCCCGCTCCCGGATCACGGCTTCGTCGGCGCCGTGGAGCCCGCACCGAGTGTGCTCGATGACGATGATCTCGGTCGTGCCGAGCAGCTCGAGGCTGACGATCAGCGAGCGGATGACATCGTCGGTCACCAGGCCGCCCGCGTTGCGGATGATGTGGGCGTCGCCGGTCCGCAGCCCGAGCGCCTCCTCGACGTCGAGCCGGGCATCCATGCAGGCCACGATGACGAGCCCCGACAGGGGCGCGGCCGTCAGCGCCGATCGATCGAACGCCTCGGTGTAGCGCTGGTTTTCGCTGAGGAGGCGCGTGTACTCCTCGCCGGCGGTGTCACGGGCCATCGTCGTCCGTCCTTCCCCAGGTCAGCCCGGTGGGCGACCCTGGCCGTAGCGATCGATGAGCTCGCCGATGGTCAACTGCCCATAGCGCTGGTCGAGCTGCTCGCTGGCGAGGCGCCACATCGTTCGCAGCGGCCGCGGTCCGGACCGTTCCAGCTCAGCGAGCCGGATCGCGCCGAACCGCTCGATGCCGGGCACGCCACGCAGGTCGGCGGCGAGCCGGCGGGCGGCGTCGTCGACGGTCGTCTGGCGGGTGATCCCGGCGACCGCCGGCCGCGCCGGCCCGGCGGCCGTGTCGGTCCGCGGCCTCGCCGGGGCCGAGGCGGCACGGACCGCTCGCTCGGCGTCGGCCATCGCGGCATCGACAGCGGCCGGGCTGTCGAACCGTGGTGGCGGAGCGGCCGGTGTCGCGGGCGTGGCGGGCGCGGCAGGACCGGGATGAGTCTCGGTCGGGCGGGTCGTGGCGACCGTGGGCCGGGAGGGCGGTGGCAATGGCGACGCCGCAGAGGCGCTCGTCGCGCGACCGGTCCCGGACCCCGCGGCACCGGTCCCACCGCCGGGTGCCCTCGATGGTCGCCCGCCGCCACCGCCGCTCGACGACCCGCCGCGTCCGCCGCGCCCGCTTGCCGGCGGCGGCTCGTCGTCGGCCCGGGCCGTGCCCATCGCCTTGCCGAGCATGTCGGGGATGTCGATGCCCGTCAGGCCCTTCACCGTCGTCCCGGCCTCGGTCACGGTGCGCGTGACGTTCTTGACCATCTCGGAGGCACCGTCGTTCGAGAGAACCGTCAGCTGGTCGATGTTGGCCATCGGCTCAGCCGCCGCGCGGACGATCTCGGGCAGCATCGAGAGCACGGTCTGGATGATGGCCGCCTCGTTGAACTGGCGATACGCCTCCGCCCGGAGGGCGAGGGCCTTCGCCTCGGCTTCGCCCTTGGACAGCACGATGCCGGCCTCGGCGTTGCCCTCGAGCGTCGTCTGCTTGGCCGTCGCCTCGGCGGTGACCTCGACCACCCGGGCCTGCGCCTCGCCGGCCAGCTTCACCCGCTCGGCATCAGCCTGGGCCTGGGCGATCACCGCGCCTTTGGCACCCTCGGCTCGGCGGATCTGCGCCTCCGCCTCGGCCTCGGCCGGTCGGACCGTGGTCGCCACGAGCTCCTGCTCGGTCCGTGCGGCCTCGAGCTGGGCGAGCTCGGTCTGCTTGCGGGTGACCTCCTGGGTCGCCTCGGCTTCGGCCAGCGGGCCCGCCTGGGCCGCCCGCGCGTTGGCCGCCGCGGTCTGGGTCTCGGTCTCGGCCCGGCGCAACGACACGTCGCGGGCTGCATTGATCTTGACCTGTTCGGCCTCCGCCTCGCGGACCGCCGCCTCCTGGTCCGCGGCCGCCTTCGCCATCCGGGCGTCGCGCTCGCGGCGCGCGGTTTCCTGCTGGCCGATCAGCTCCATGTACCCGGACTCGTCGCGGATGGCCTGGATGGTGAACGAATCGATCTGCAGGCCCGACGTGGCAAGGTCGCCCTTGGCCGCGTCCTGGACGGCCTGCTGGAACTTCTGGCGGTCGAGGTTGAGCTCCTCGACGGTGAGCGTGCCGACGATCGAGCGAAGCGACCCTTCGAGCACGTTCTTGACGATCGAATCGACCGCCTCCTCCTGCGATTCGAGGAAGCGTTCGGCGGCGTTGCGGATGGACTCGTCGTCGGCGCCGATCTTGAACGTCGCGACGCCCTGGACGGCGACCTTGATGCCCTGCCGGGTGACGGCGTCGGCGAGGTTCACGTTGATCTGGCGAGCGGTCAGCTTGAGCTTGCCGACCTTGTGGATGAGCGGCAGGACGATGACGCCGCCACCGCGCACGACCTTGAGGTTGCGTCGGCCGTCGGGTCCCCGATCTCGTTGCCCGGACACGACCAGCGCCTCGTTCGCGCCGGCGACCTTGTAGCGGCTGCCGATGTAGCTGACGATGAGGACGACGACGATGATGATCAGGAAGATCGGGATGACCCCGCTCCCGATGAAGTTCAGGATGTCACCCAACCCCGGATCCTCCCTCGTGCGCCGACGACGCGGCGGCTGACGTGATGGGTTCGACGATGAGCCCCGAGCCGGCGACCCCGCTCACCCGTGCGACCGACCCTGCGGCGATGTCGATCGTCGCGGTGGCGCTGAACTCGTGGGTCTGGCCCTCGGCCTTGACCAGGACGCTGCCGTAATGCCCGGCCGGGATGCCGACCTGCACGAATGCTTCGTGGCCGATGAGGTCCTTCGTCGAGAACGGTTCGGGCGCCTCCGCCCGCCGGAGCGTGCTGAAGATGCCGTACGCCAAGGCGAGGCCGACGACACCGAAGCCGGCGCCCCAGATGGCGGCCATGCCGGCGTGGACGTCGAGGACCTGGGTCGCGAACAGCCCGCCGACACCGAACATCGAGACGAACGACAGCAGCAGCGGCATCAGCGACACGCCACCGATGTCCAGATCGAAGATGGCGCCGAGGATGTCGTCGACGAGGACCGTCACCAGCAGCAGGCCGCCGCCGACGAGTGCGCACACGACGAAGATGAAGTCCTCGACCGGGATGTCGATCATCGAGCGCCCGGGCCCTCCCCTCGACCGGCGCGAGCGCGCCGGGATGACAGGATAGCGGGCGCGGCCTAGCCGGACGGGCCGAACAGCACCGTCAGCCAGCGCTCGAGCGGCGACACGTCGTCGCTCCGCGAGCCGAGGCGTACCGCGGCCGAACCTGGGGCGTCAGGCGGCAGGGGCGCGACGTCCGGTTCGAGGGCGAACGGGATCTCGTGCACGCTGCCCACGCCGTAGGCCCGCGCGGCCTGTTCCACGAACCGCTGCCGACCGATGATGTCGAGCTCGCGCTCCATGGCCGCGACCTCGAGCCGTAGCGCGGCGTTGCCGGAGGCGATGTCCTGGGCCCGGGTCGCCGCAGCGGAGGCGTCGCCGACCTGGCGGGCGAACGCGATGACGATCCAGGCGGCGAGCATCGCGCTGGCCAGGACCGTGATCCGTCGACGGGTGATCCCGGCGACCGACAACGACGAGAAGTCGATCGCCGTCGTGCCGTCGGCCGCCGCCTCGTCGGGCGCCGCTGCGCCCGGATCGAGGGCATCGTCGAACGGTTCGGGCTGCGGCCGGCGGGACATCGCGCGGAGCGTAGCTACCCCCAGCTGGCGTGTCAACCGCGGCGCCGCGACAACCAAGCTGTCACACGAGCGCTCGACAGTGTGGCTAGACTGCCATCCATTCCGAACATGCGTTCGGTTCACGTCCGGAGTCGTCCGATGCGCACCTACGCCCCCGCCGACGCCCCCGCCGTCCTCGACAGCCTGCTGGCGGAGCCGTCGCTCGCTCGCGGCGTCGTCCATCACGAGGTGATCCCGGCGCGAGCGGCGTCCTATGCCGCCATGCCGGATTGGCTCGACCCCCGCATCGTTGCGGGGCTCGCGTCGCGCGGCATCGATCGGCTGTACACCCACCAGGCGGAGGCGATCGACGCGGTCCACGCCGGCGAGGACGTCGTCGTCGTCACGCCGACCGCCTCGGGCAAGACGCTGTGCTATGCGCTGCCGGCCCTCCAGGCGATCGCCGAGGACCCCTCGGCGCGGGCGCTGTTCCTGTTCCCGACCAAGGCGCTGGGCCAGGACCAGGTGACCGAGTTCGGGGCGCTGTCGGCCTCGGCGGGACTGTCGATCATCACCTCGACCTACGACGGCGACACGCCGGCCCCCATCCGATCCGCGGTCCGCGCGGCCGGCCAGGTCGTGGTGTCCAACCCGGACATGCTCCACTCCGCGATCCTGCCCCACCACACGAAGTGGTTCCAGCTGTTCGAGCAGCTCAGGATCATCGTGATCGACGAGCTGCACACGTATCGCGGCGTGTTCGGCAGCCACGTCGCCAACGTCCTGCGTCGGCTCCTGCGGATCTGCGCGCACTACGGAAGCCGGCCGATCATCGTGTGCTGCTCGGCCACGATCGGCAATCCCGGGGAGCTCGCGGCGATGCTCACCGGCCGCTCGGCCCGCCTGGTCGACCGCAACGGCGCACCCGCCGGCGAGCGCCACGTGCTGCTCATCGATCCACCCGTCCTCGAGCCGGCCAGCGGCGCCCGGGCCTCGGCGGTGACCCTGGCCCAGCGCTGGGCACTGCCGTTCCTGCGGGCCGGCCGGCAGACCATCGTGTTCGGCAAGTCACGGGTGGCCGTCGAGCTGCTGTTGACCGGCCTGCGCGAATCGCTCCGGGAGAGCTACGGTCCACGGACCCGGGTGCGCGGCTATCGCGGCGGCTACCTGCCGACCGAGCGACGGTCGATCGAGCAGGGCCTGCGCGACGGCGAGATCCTCGGTGTGGTCGCCACCAACGCGCTCGAGCTCGGGGTCGACATCGGGCGCCTCGATGCGGCGGTCCTGGCCGGCTACCCGGGCTCGGTCGCGGCGACCTGGCAGCAATTCGGGCGGGCGGGCCGACGCCTCGGCACGAGCGTGTCGGTGCTGGTCGCGTCCGGGGCGCCGGTCGACCAGTACGTCATCCATCACCCCGAGTTCCTGCTCGACGGCACGCCCGAGGAGGCGCGACTCGACCCGGACAACCTCCACGTGCTGCTGGCCCACCTGCGGGCGGCCACGTTCGAGCTGCCGTTCGAGCCGGGCGAGGTCTTCGGCCCCGGTCCGGCCGACGACCTGCTCGCGTTCCTGGCCGAGGAGCGCCACGTCCGCCAGGCGGGCGACGGGCGCTGGTACTGGTCGAGCGAGAACTTCCCGGCTTCGGAGATCTCGCTGCGGACGGCCGCCCCCGAGAACGTGGTCATCATCGACACCACGCCGGACCGACCGCGGGTGCTGGGCGAGGTCGACCTGTTCAGTGCTCAGGTCCTGGTCCACGAACGGGCGGTCTACATCCACGAGTCGATCCAGTACTACGTGGACCGACTCGAGTGGGGCGAGCGCAAGGCGTACGTCCATCGCATCGATGCCGACCACTACACCTATGCCAACCGGGCAGTCACCCTCAAGCCGCTCGAGGTGTTCGCCGAGGCGCCATCGACCGGCGGCCGACGCCTGCATGGCGAGGTCATGGTCGCGAGCCTGGTCACCCTGTTCAAGAAACTCAAGTTCCACACCGACGAGAACGTCGGCTGGGGCCCTATCGACCTGCCCGAGCTCGAGCTCCAGACGACCGCCTACTGGCTGACGGCCGAGCTGGCCCGCGGCACCTGGCGGCGGGCCGACCTCGACGTCGCACTGCTCGGGGCGGGGCGGGCGATCCAGGCCGTGGCCGCCATCCTGCTCATGGTCGATCCGCGCGACCTCGGGCTCGTGACGCAGGTCCGCTCGCCACATGCCGAGGAGCCGACGATCTACCTGTACGAGGCCGTGCCCGGCGGCATCGGCCTGTCGGAACGGTTGTGGCAACGCCACGAGGAACTGCTGGTCGGTGCGGCCGAACTCATCGCCGGCTGCGGCTGCGACGGCGGCTGTCCGTCGTGCACCGGACCCCGGCTCGAGCCGGACATCGACGCCCGCGCGTTGGCGTTGCGATTGCTCGACGAGCTCGGCGCCCGGGTCCGGGGCGGCACCCCGGTCGGGGCATGACGGCATCGACTCTCGGGCCCGCGCTGACGGACCCGCACGAACTTGGGCGGCGCCTCGAGCGGTTCCGTTCAGCGATCCGGTCGGACGACGTGGCGACCGGCGACCCCCTCCCCCACGCCCCCATCGCGCCGGCGGACCTCGCCGAGCGCCTGGCATCCACGCTCGATGGCGAGGTCGTGGCATCGCCGCGTGGGCGGTTCGTGCGGGTCGAGGGTCGCGTGACGGACCTGCCGATCGACCGCGACCGGCTGGCGGTCCTGCCGGGTCATCCGCCGGCGGATCGGCCGTTGGTCTGCCTCGACACCGAGACCACCGGGCTCGCGACCGCGGCGGGCACCGTGGCGTTCCTCATCGGGCTCGGCTGGTGGGCCGGCGCGACCTTCCGCCAAGTCCAGATCCTGCTGCCCGATCATGCCGACGAGGGGGCCCTGCTCGACGAGTTGGCCCGCCACGTACCGGCCGCTGCCTGGCTCGTCACGTACAACGGGCGCGGCTTCGACTGGCCGCTCCTCGTGGCGCGCTACCGGATGGCCCGACGGGCGGCACCGACCCACGACGGCCACCTCGACCTGCTGCCGATCGTGCGACGCCTCTTCCGCCACCGGATGGATGACGCCCGACTGCGGACCGTCGAGCGCAGCCTGCTCGGACTCGTGCGCCACGACGACGTCGACGGCTGGGACATCCCGGCGCGCTACCTCGGCTTCCTGCGCGGCGGGCCGGCCCATCCACTGCGGGCGGTGGTGCGCCACAACGACGAGGACGTCCGCTCGCTCGCCCGACTGCTCGCGCTGCTCGACACGGGTTACACCACGGCCGCCGCGCGTCGTGAGGCGCCGCTCGGTGACGTCGCCGGTCTCGCCCGGGCGTTCGCCCGTGAGCGCCGCCACGACGAAGCACTGACGTGTCTCGATGAGATCCTCGGGCGCGACGAGGCGCCCAACCGATCCGCCCCCGACCCGGTGTCCGAGGGCACGCCGACCGCGGCCGAGACCGGCGAGCGCCCGTCCCCGGTCCGGGTCGCGGAGGTCCCGTGGTGGTCGCCCGGCGCGCGGGCCGATTTCGGCGGCCCGCCCCGGACGGCCCACGGTCCGTCGAGCTGGCACCGGACCGCGGCGTTCAGCGCGAGCTGGGACGCGCAGCGTGTCGCGGTCGATCGCGCCCATCTGTTGCGCAGGCTCGGTCGGTATCGCGAATCCGCCGATGCCTGGCGGGCCGTGGCCGCCGGACCCGGGCGGACCGCGATCGTGGCCTGGATCGAGCTGGCCAAGCTGCGCGAGCACCGCCTCGCCGATCGTCCGGGTGCGCTCGAGGCCGCCCTGCGTGGTCTCGCCGCGGCGGAGCGGCGGCGGCGGCTCGGGATGCCGGACCCACGCCTGGAGGGCGACCTCGCACGGCGCACTGCACGGCTGCGCACCCGGCTCGCCTCACCGCGGCAGCACGACCCTCGCGGTGCGACCCGTTTCGGAGCCTGAGGTCGCCGCATCGGTCGTGGCGAGACGCGCCCACACGGCATCGAGGTCGGGGACGCCACGCAGGCCGTGCGCCTGGACGACCAGCGACGCCGCAGCCGCGGCGAAGCGCAGTGGCTCGACCGCCCCCCGGCCCGAGCCGACGAGGTCCGGTCGGACGGTGGCTGCAAGGAACGCCGCCAGGAAGACATCGCCGGCGCCGGTCGGATCGACAGCGGCCGTGCTCGGGATGGCCTGGAAGCGCTCGGTGACGATGGCGCCTGGCTCGGTCGCATCGCTCGCCACGACCCGACCACCGGCCGGGCCGTCTGTGACGAGGAGCCGGACACCGGGCCGGAGGAAGCGGAGTAGGGCCGCCGGCTCGGTGCCCGCGGCGAGATCCTCGGTGCTCACCCCGATTAGGTCGGCCCGTCGGGTGAGGGCCGTTGACCGCGGCGCTCGTCGACCGACAGCACGTCCCGCCACCAGTCGCCGTAACCAGCCCTGCCACCCCAGCGCCACGACCGCCGCTGGCCCGAGGACCGCCGCCCACCGGTCGTCGATCTCGCCGGCGACCGGCACGAGCGACCAGGCACGCGGAGCACGCCAGCCTGCCGGCAGGTCGGTCGGTGGCGCGAGCGGCTGCCCGACCGCCAGCGCGATCTGGTCCCGCCCCGCTCCGGTGTGGACGTTCTGGAAGACGGGACCCTCGTCGAGGTGGACCGGGTGGATCGAAACGCCGGCGGCGCGCAACCGGTCGAGCTCGGCCGCGGCGGCCGACGCCTCATCCACGCCGACGATCGCCGCGGTCCGCAGCCCGAGTCGCGCGGTGGTCAGGGCCCCGTAGCTGACGCCGCCACCGAGCCGCCACCCGCCCGGTTCATCACCGGCCACATCGCGCGCCGCCGAACCCACGTGCACGACGTCGACGGTCGGTCGGACCATGGCACCTCCCGTCGTATACTGCCGGACCCACAGCAGAGGTTGCGAACACCGTGTTCTTCTACGAACTCCGCGAAGGCGATGAGGCGGTCTACTCGCAGTTGCTCGTTGTGAGCGATTCCGAGTGGGAGCCTCAGGAGTTCTTCGACCTCGTCCAGCGCATCCGGCACGACGTCCAGAACCAGTACGTCGAGGACACGCTGATCGAGGCGATCGCGGTCGTCCTCGAGCGCGATCACGGGTTCGTCTTCGCCGACAACCAGCTGACCGCGTCGGTCAACGTGTCCACCCAGGACGCCGACAACTTCCTCGAGGACCTCGAGGCCGACGATGACGACGACGACGACGATGAGCGCGACGACGACGAGCCGCGGGGCGACTACCGCTCGATCCTCGCCGACCTCGATCTCGGTGGCGGCCGGCCGAACTGATCAGCGGCTGAACAGGATCTCGATCACGTCGCCGTCCTTGACCCGGTAGGTCTTGCCCTCGGATCGTAACCGTCCAGCCTTGCGCGCCTCGGCCATCGAGCCCAGCGCGAGCAGGTCCTCGTAGGCGACCGTCTCGGCACGGATGAAGCCCCGGGCGAGATCGGTATGGATCGCGGCCGCGGCATCGACCGCCGTCGAACCATCGGGGATGGGCCAGGCACGGACCTCGTCCGGTCCCGCGGTCAGGAACGAGATCAGCCCGAGCAGGCGATACGACAGGGTGATGACGCGGTCGAGGCTCGAGCCGGCGATCCCGAGCTCCTCCATGAAGACCGCCGCCTCGTCGGGTTCGAGCTCGCCGAGCTCCATCTCGATCCGGGCCGACAACGCATCAACGAGCGCATGGTCGTGGCGGTAGGTGTCGGTGAGGGCCGCCACGAGGGCCGGCTCCCGAGCGACATCGCCCTCGCCGACGTTGAGCAGGACGAGCACCGGCTTCTCGGTCAGGAACCGGAAGCCGCGGATCGCCTTCGCCTCGTCCTCGTCCAGGCCGAGATCGCGGATCGGACTGCCGGCTTCGAGCCCGGCGTGGATCCGGCGCACGACGATCTCCTCGCGCTCGGCCGCCTCCCGTTCGGCCTGGGTCCCGTGGCGGCCGCTGGTCTTGAGCCGCTCCAGTCGGCGTTCGGCCATGGCCAGGTCGGCGAGCGTGAACTCCAGGTCGAGGGCCTCGAGGTCACGCGCCGGGTCGACGCTCCCGGCGGGGTGCGGATGGGCCGGGTCATCGAACGCCCGCACCACGTGGAGCAGGGCGTCCGAGTCCCGCAGGCGGGCGAGATGGTCGGCCGGCAGCTCCTCGGTGCCGACGCGACCCTCGCTCGACGCCGGTGGCGCCGGGAGGTCGACGTAGGTGACGTCGGCCTGGACGATCTTCTTGGGCTTGAACAGCTCGGCGAGCCGGTCGAGGCGCTCGTCGGGGACCTTGACGACGCCGACATTGAGGGTCACTCCGCCGTAGCCGCCGGTCTCGGCGTGACCCCGGGTCAGCGTGTTGAAGACGGTGGTCTTGCCGCTACCGGCGAGTCCCACGATGGCGATCTGCATGGGCCCGATCGTAGCGGGCGCCGAGGACCCGCGCCCGGGGCCAGACCGACGTCAGTAGCCGGCGGCCGAGTCGACCGGGTTGAGCAGGGGTTCGCCGGCGGCGAACCGGCGCAGGTTGTCGCAGAACAGCTCGACGCTGCGATCGAGGACCCGGCCGCTCGACCAGGCCGTGTGGGGCGTCACGATCACGTTGGGCAGGTCGTAGAACGACGACATCGGCGACAACGGTTCGTCGCGGAACGTATCGAGCACGGCGCCCCCGAGGGGCCCATCGCGCAGGGCGCGGAGCAGCGCCCGTTCGTCGATGAGGCGGCCGCGCGCGACGTTGATGAGCCACGCACCTGGCTTCACGAGCGCGAGCGCCGCGTCGTCGATCATGTCCTCGGTCTCGGGCGTGAGGGGCGCCGCGAGGACGATGAAGTCCGATTCGCCCAGGAGCTCCGGCAACGTCTCCGGCCCGCCGACCCGGTCGAGTTCCAGGCCACCGAACGCACGCTCGTCGCCGGCACCCACCCCGGCCCCCACGTCGCGCTCGCCGTCCGGCCGGCGACGGATGGCCACGACGCGACAGCCGAAGGCGGTCGCCAGCGCGGCCACGGCCCGACCGATGGAGCCGAGCCCGATGATGCCGACGGTCACATCGCGCAGCTCCGTGCCCTCGAGGGGCTGCCAGGTCCGCTCGCGCTGCAACTCGAGCAACTGCGGCAACCGGCGGCTGATCGCCAGGATCATCATCAACACGTACTCGGCGATCGGCCGACTGAACACGCCGCGGGCGTTGGTGACCACCAGGCCCCGCTCGAGCGCCGCCGGCGTGAGCGCCCGCTCGACACCCGATGTCGCGGAGTGGACCCAGGCCAGGCGGGGAGCGCGGACGAGGATGCGGTCGAAGGCGTCCGAGCTCAACCAGCCACGGAGCATGACCTCGACGTCGTCGAGCGGGCCGTCGGCCAGGCCTTCGACCGACACCGTCACGATGCGCGCCCCGGGGGCGGCGGCGCGGATCCGCTCGAGGTCGCGCGAGCGATAGCGGGCTGACAGGATCGGGCTCAGGGCGATGGCGCTCGGCGCACCCCCCGGCCCGGAACCCGGTCCGGCGGTCGTCACCCGGCCACCGGGGCCGGGGCGTCGAGCACGCGCGCGATCCAGTGCTCGGGCTGCTCGATCTCACCGTCGCGCGGCAGCGTCTCGGGCCCGTCCCACAACCGGCCCAGGGCCGACTTGCCGCGCGCATCGGCGATGGCCCGCACGAAGATCTCGCCCTTCTTGTACTGCTCCATCTTGAGGTCCATGCCGGTGAGGCGGAGCATGGCGCGCTCGAACGGCGTCCGGCGCGAGCGGCGCTCGTGGAACTGGGCGCTGATGCGCTCCACGTCCGGGACCAGCTCGGTGCCGACCTCATCCATGACGTAGTCCGAGAAGCCTTCGAGCAGGCTCATGACGGCCTGCGTCTCGCGGAACAGGCGGCGCTGCTCGTCGCCCATCAGCCGTTCCATCCAGTGGCCGCCGTCGGTCTCGCCGCGCAGCGCTCGCCCGAGCCCGCGAATCGCCTCGCGGCCCATCCCCTGGACATCGCTGCCGAACAGGCTCATCTGGCGCTCGAGCCGCTCGGCCAGGTACGGCCGCAGCCACGGATGCGCCTCGAACTCGAACGCATGGGTCGTCTCGTGCAGGGCGATCCAGGTTCGGAACGGCCCGACCGGCACGCCGAGCGATGTTGCCGTCGCGCGGATGTTCTCCTCGACGAACAGCAGGCGCCCCGGGACCGCCTCGGCCGACAGCAGCGCGAGGTCGTACTGGCCGAGGACCCGCTGGCCCATGAACCCGAGGAGCAGGCCGAGCTGACGGGTCGTGATCCAGCGGTTCGCGAGGGCCATGGCCGCCTTGGTCATGCCGCCGCCGAGCGGGATGACCTGATCGAGCAGGTCGGCCTCGAGCTTGCCGATCAACGACGCGAAGGCAGACGTGTTGGCGCGGACCCAGCCGGCCCGATCGACGACGGCCGAGCGCTCGACGACCCCGGGCAGCTCCGTGTCGAGCGCCGCAGACAGGGCCGGTACGATGCGCGCCATGGCCGCCGCGTAATCGGGTTCGACCGCGCGCAGTTCGCCGGGGTCGAGCGCGCCCGGCGCGCGGGCGAGCCGATCGATCGCCAGCCGCTCGACGGACGGCCAGTCGACCAGGCCCTGCCGGGCGGTCCGCTCCATGCGTCTCCCGACGACGGTGGCCGCAGCGCCGAGTGCCGATCCGATGAGGATGCCGGCCTGCCAGGCGCGATCTTCGCGCCACGAGCGGTCACCCGACCGTCGGTTCATCGCGCCAGCACCCCGAGCTCGATGGCCGCGACGTCGGGGAAGGCCGACCCGAACAGCCGGCCGGCGAGCTCGCCGAACCGCACGGGGTCGCCGGTCGTCAGCTGGACGTGCGTCGGTGCCGCGGCGGCGCCATCGGTCGGTCGGTCGTGACCGGCCCGCCCTGGGTCGGCGGCGGTTCCACGGGTCGTGCCCGGCGCTTCGAGGCCGTTGACGCTGAGCAGCTCGGCCAGCGCCGAGGCCGTGGCGGTCGCCGAGTCGACGATCGCGACCCGGTCACCGGCCAGACGCGCGATCAGCGGTCGGAGCAGCGGATAGTGGGTGCAGCCGAGCAGCAACGTGTCGATCGTCGCTCCGGGCGGCCGCGGGAAGATCGACTCGCCGTCCGCATCGCGCTCCCCGAGGAGCGGCGCGAGCGCCGTCGCCAGGGTCTCCTCGGCCAGCTCGCCGGTCAGCTCACCGGCCTCGACGAGCGGCACCAGCGTCGGGGTCGCGTGCTCGTACACCTCGACCGCCGGGTTCTCGTCCTTGATCGCCGCGAAATAGGCATGCGACCGGATGGTCGCCGGCGTGGCGATGACCCCGACCCGACGGTTGCGGGTGGCGAGGGCCGCGGCCGATGCTCCCGGGCGGATGACGCCGAGCACGGGCAGGTCGTAGCGGCGACGGAAGGAATCGAGGCCGACGGCGGTCGAGGTATTGCAGGCCACCACGAGCGCCTTGACGTCGCGCTCCACGAGCGCGTCGAGCGACTGGGTCGAGAAGGCCAGCACCTCCTCGTCGCTGCGCACGCCATACGGCGCGCGGGCGTTGTCGCCGAGGTAGATGGTCGACTCGTGCGGCGACCGGCGCACGACCTCGCGCAGCACCGTCAGCCCACCCACCCCCGAGTCGAAGAAGCCGATGGGTCGCGGGTCGGACACGCGCTCCCCTACGGTCGCCCGGCGCCGACCGGCAGGCGCGCCACGCCGAGTAGCTCGGAGGCGACCCGGGCGATGTCGCGGCTCACCGGCGCATCGGGGTTGGCCAGCACGAACGGCACGCCCTCGTTGTTGGAGCGCACGACCAGGGGGCCGTCGGACACGACCCGGTGTTCCGGCACGCGACCGAGGGCACGTTGCAGGTCGTCGGGGTCGATCCCGCCCGGGCTGTCCGAGCGGTTGACGAGGTAGCGCACCTTGGTCGCCGGATAGCCGATCGACCGGAACGTGTCGGCCATCGCGATGGTGTTATGGATGGTCGTCGAGTCGTAGGTCACGATCTCGATGATCGTGTCGCTCGCATCCATGAACCCGAGGTTGATGTCGTTGATGTTGCTCGACATGTCGATGACGATCGAGTCGTATACCCGGCGCAGGAGCGACAGGATCTTGTCGATGTCACGCGGCGTGATCATCTCGGCCATCTCGATGCGCGGCGGGGCGAGCAGGATGTCGATGCCCGACGGGTCGCGCCACAGGACGTCCGACAGGTCCGACTCGGCGATCCGGTCGGTCGGCAGGTCGAGGATCGACGGCGCGTCATTGGGCACCTTGAGCAACGCCCGCAGGTCGCCGAACTGGACGCTGCCATCGATGAGCACGGTCCGCTGCTCGAGCTGGCCGAGGGCGACCGCCAGGTTGAACGCGATCGTCGTCTTGCCGACGCCGCCCTTGGGCGCGAACACCGACGTGATGCGGGTGACGCCGACCGCCGATGTCGCGGCGAACGCCTTGCGCACGCTCGAGATCTTGTTCATCAGCTCGAAGCCCGAGAACGGCATCGCCAGGACCGCGTGGACACCGGCCGCGGGATCGACCTCGATCGGGTTCTGCGGGACGGTCAGCACGATCACCGGGACGTGGAGACCGGCCGCTGCGATCTGCTCGACCAGCTTGGGCCCCTTGATGCGACCCTGGAGGAGTGCGTCGACGAGCACCACGTCGGGTCGCAGCTGACCGATCTGGTCGACGGCACGGCTGCCATCCGACAGGACGTCGAGCAGCTTGACCGCCTGCTGCGTGTTGAGGAGGCCACGGATGTACTGCGCGACCTGCGGGACATCCTCCACGATCAGGAGGCGCGTCTGGTCGCTGCTCGAACTGCTCGACATGGGCCTCGACGATACCACGCGACCCTGCGCGGATGGCCGGCGCGAGACGGCTACGGGTGGACGGCTACGGACGGACGGCGATGACGATCGCGCGGTCGGCACCCGGACCGAGCGGCTGGAGGTCGTAGCCACCGGCGACCAGCTCGACCTCGAGACCGGCGTCCTCGGCGAAGCTCGCCAGCTCATCAGCCGACACGAGCCGCAATCGATCGTGGCGGACCCAGCGGCGGACCGGCTCGCCCTGCCCCGACTCCTCGTAGATGGCGGTGAGGTGGATCGTGCCGGTCGCGGCGTCGTGGATGGCCGAGCCCGCCTTGGTCACGACGACACCGCGCTCGACGTCGGTCCGGGGCCACTCGAGGATGACCCGTCCGTCGAAGCGGGCGAGGTCGTCGGCGTCGGGCAGCCACGCATCGACGGCCGCCAGGCCGCCCGCAGTCAGGTGGTCCGCCAGGGTCCGGAAGGCGGCGCGCTGCGCCGCGCGCGTCGGCAGGAGCATGATCGAGTTGAGGGCCAGGAACGCGAACGCGTAGCGCCCGGCGTCATCGAGGCGGACGTCGAGCAGGTCCGCCTCGACCCACCGGATGGCGTCGTCGCGCAGGCCCGCGTCGGTCGCCCGGTCGCGGCCGCGCGCGAGCATGGCCGGGTCGAGGTCGACGGCGGTCAGCGGGTGACCGGCGGCCGCGATCGGGACGGCCAGTCGGCCGGTGCCGGCCGCCAGCTCGAGGACCGGGCCGTCGGCTCGGTCGGCCAGGGCGAGATACAGGTCGAGGTCGCCCGGGTCCGACTCGAGATCGAGGTCATACAGACGCGCCAGCGCGGCGGCGGTCTCGGGATCGGGCCGCTCGAGCATCAGCTGGCGGCCGGCTCCCAGCGCACCGGCTTGCCGTCGCGACGCCGCACGGCGAGGGCGCTGATCGCCTCGAGCACCGCCCGGTTGGCGGCCATCGCGGTGGTCTCGGCATGGTCGCAGGGCGGCGACACCTCGACCACGTCCGTGCCCGCGAGGTCGACCGCGGCGACGATTTGGCGGATCGCGCGAAGGACCTCGCGGGTGAGCATCCCACCCGGTTCGGGCGTGCCCGTGCCCGGCGCGAGGCCCGGATCGATGACGTCGATGTCGAGGCTCAGATAGATGTGATCGGGACCATCGAGCGCCTCGTCGATCGCCTCGGCGATGACCGCCTCGGCGCCGCGCTCCTCGATCTCGCGCATGAAGTGGTAGCGCAGCCCCTGCGATCGCATCCACTCGAACGTCTCGACCGGTGGCCAGTAGCCGCGCAGCCCGACCTGCACGAAGTTCCGGCCGGCGACCGCGCCCGACTCGATGAGTCGGCGCATCGGCGTGCCGTGACCGGCGAGCACGCCCCAGTCGTCGTTGGCGGTGTCGGCGTGCGCGTCGAAGTGGACGATGCCGATGCTGCCCGGCCGACGCACCTCAGCGATCGCGGTCGCCGACGGCCAGGTGATCGAGTGGTCGCCTCCCAACACGATCGGGATGGCGCCGGTGGCCGCGACCTCGCGGACCTTGCGGTAGATGAGGGCGTGGGCCCGCTCGGTCCACGCCGGGACGATGTTGGCGTCCCCGGCATCGACGACGTTGAGCACCTCGAACGGCTCGATATCGAGCTGGAGCGAATTGACCGAACCGGACGTGTACTGCGCGGCGCGGATGGCGCGCGGTCCGAACCGGGCACCCGAGCGATGACTCACCGCGTCGTCGAACGGCGCCCCGACGATCGCCACGTCGACGGCGCGGGCACGCAGCTCGGCCGGATCGGTCACCCACGGCAGCTTCATGAAGCTGAGCGGCCCGACGTAGGTCGGCAGGTCGAAGTCGCTGTACGTCTCGAACGTGCCATCCCAGCCGTTGAGACGGGCGAAATCGGGGTCGTGGGGGCGCTCGGCCACGGGAACCTCCGGAGACGGGACGGCCAGGCGTCAGGCCGGGAATGGGGTCCGTCTCGATCGGGCGCCGCCGGTTCGCGGTCCGTCGTCCAGCGGGGCGCGCCGTGGCCGATGGTAGCACCCGTTCTCCGGGCGACGATCTGCGGCGGAACGGGCCGCCACCGATCGAGCCGCATGCCGGTCACGGCGCGGTCGCGGCGCGATCACGCCCCGGCGCGGAACTCCGCCCAGGCCGCCTCGACGAGGGCCGGGTCGAGATACAGGTCGACGGCGGTATGGGCCACGAGCGTCGCCGCCAGCATCGTCGTGTCATCGGCCCGCGGCGTCGCCGCCGCATCGCGGAAGGCGATCGAATGACCGGCCACCCCCTCATCGCAGATGGCGAGGTCGGGATGGATGGTCGGGCACACCCAGCTGACGTTGCCCATGTCGGTGCTGCCGGCGTTGGGGTCGTCGCCCATGTCGACGATGCCGTACGGCGCCATGTTGGCCCGGAAACGCTCGGCCAGGACCGCGTTGTTGCGCATCGTGGTGGCCCCCCCGGAGTACGTGATCGAGACCGTCGTGCCCGTCGCCGCGGCGGCCGCCTCGGCCATGGCCGTGAACCGAGTGCGCATCTGGTCGTATTCGGCCTGGTGGGTCGCCCGCAACATGAACCAGGCCGAGGTCCGCTCGGGGATGATGTTGGCGGCGGTGCCGCCCTCGCGGATGATGCCGTGGACCCGTGCCGTCGGATGGAGCTGCTGGCGCCACAGGCCGACCGAGGTGAACAGCAGGATCAACGCGTCGAGGGCGTTGCGGCCGAGCCACGGATCGGACGATGCGTGCGCCTGCAACCCGCTGAACACGACGTCGACGTCCTCCGACGCGAGCGGGTGGCTCTCGACGTGGCTCCGGTCGCACGGGTGATACAGCAGCGCGGCATCGATCCCGGCGAAGAGCCCGTCGTCGATCATGATCTGCTTGCCGCTGCCCCGTTCCTCGGCCGGCGTCCCGAGGAACACGATCTCGCCCGGCAGCTCGTCGGCGATGGCCGCCAGCCCGATCGCAGCACCGACACCCGAGGCCGCCATGGTGTTGTGGCCGCAACCGTGGCCGAGTCCCGGCAGCGCGTCGTACTCGGCGAGGATCCCGATCCGCGGTCCGGCGCCGCCCCGGCCGCCACGCCGGATGGCCCGGATCGCGGTGGCGAGGCTGCCGGCGGGATGCTCGACCGCGAACCCGTGGGCACGCAGGGCATCGGCGATCCAGGCCGACGCCTGGGCCTCCTCGAACGCGGGTTCGGGATTGGCATGGATCCGATGCGACAGGCCGACGATCTCGTCGCGGGCGGCCTCGATGGCGGCCGCCACCCGGGTTTTGGCATCGGCGTGCGGCTCGGCAGGACGTACGGAACGACTGGACACGAGGCCTCCTGGGGGTCTGGCATGCAAGGTCGGGTCGCCGGGATGGTAGCCGCCCGACTGTCCCGGGTGTTCCGGCCCGAACTCAGCGTTCCGCAGAGAGGGTCGCCTCGGCCACGGCGGCGAGGGCCAGGATGAACAGGGCGATCGGGAGCTCGAGGGCGCCCTGCAAGCGGAGCACGATGAAGATCGCCACGATGAGCCCGATCCACCCGCCGCGCCGCGCGGCCCGGGTCCAGTCCCCGCGGTAGGCGATCCGTCGATGCCGTGCGAACACCGCGAGCCAGGCGATCGGCGCGACTGTCAGGCCGACCGCCAGCCCGATGAGCGCCGCGCCGAGGAACCCTGCGACCGGGTCCGCCACCGGGTCGCGGGTGGTGACGACGAGCGCGACCAGGGCCCACACGACTGCGGCCGCGCCGAAGATAGCCAGATTGGTGAGTCGGTCGCGGGCCTCCATGACGGTCGAGTCTAGTGGCCGCCCGGGTGCCGTCGCGTCCGGTCGCGTCGGCCGCGTTCGGTGCGCGGCGGCTAGCGGGCCACGGCCGCGCTCGACGGGCAGATCTCGCGGAACGGGCACCAGCTGCAGGCCATCGCGTCCGGTGTTGCCGGATAGGCGCGGGCACGGATCCCGGCAGCCGCCTGGGCGATCCGGCCGCGCGCCCGCGCCAGTCGCTTGGGATCCACGTCGACCTTGCCGACCAGGCCGGAGTCGAGGAAATGCAGCGCGACCTGATCGGGCAACCGGCCGGTGACCGCTTCGTAGCCCATCGCGTAGATCTGGAGCTGGAGCGATTCGCGTGCTCGCTGGCGAGCCTTGGCCGGGTCCCGCACGTCCGAGGACTTGTAGTCGGTGATCGTCACATGCTCGCGGCCCATGATCTCGAGCGTGGGGGTCACGAGGTCCGCCGAGGGATCGTCCGGCGCCGCGACCACTCGGTCGGGCCCGTCGACGACCGGTTCGATGTCGACCCGGTCCCATCGGCCGCGGACCCGGTCGCCCCCGAGACTGAAGCTGAACTCCCGCTCGACGTAGGTCGGGATCACGGCGCCCGGCAGGAGCTGTTCCTCGCGGAAGCGACGCAACGCGGCCCGCGCCGCGGCGAGCCGAGCCTCCTCGTGCTCCCGACTGACGAACCCTTCGTTCGACCACGCCAGGTCGAGCACCTCGTCGAGCTCCGCCTCGGACATGACATGGCCCTTGGCGTGGCGAGCGTGGAACAGCTGGACCGCCTTGTGCAGCGCCGAGCCGTAGACGAGGGCGTGGTGGGGCGCCGTCGGCACACGCAGCACGTGGGCGTACTGGTACTTGCGCGGACAGGTGAGATACGCGTCGATCTGGCCGAAGCTGAGCGACAGCGGCTCCTCGATGGGGCCACGAGCGGCGTCCGCCGGTGCGTCGATCCCGGCAAAGGCCGCCAGGCGCTCTTCGGCCGATGGGGCGACGACACCGGAACCCGGTGTGCCCGCCGATGCCGGCAGGTCGAGCGCCTCGAGGACGAATGGCGATACCTTGCGCGCCCGGGCGCCGCCATAGTCGGCCGCGTGCGACAGGATCAGCTCGTCACGGGCCCGGGTCATCGCCACGTAGCAGAGGCGCCGTTCCTCCGCGAGCGACCGATCCGGCGTCGGGGCCTCGCCGTGGCCCAGGCCGGCGGGCAGGGCGAGTGCCTCGCCCCGGCCGTTGCCCGGGAACCGCCCCGCGACGAGTCCGGGCAGGTAGACGACCGGGAACTCGAGGCCCTTGGCCTTGTGCACCGTGAGCACCGCGACGGCGTCGGCGTCCGGATCGAGATCGGCGGTGGCCGGATCGTCGCCGGCGTCGAGCAGGGTCTGCAGATGGCGTGCCACGAACAGGGCGCGATCGTCGGCGAGGAGAGCCGACTGCGCTCGGATGATGTCGAAGAACCGGGCGACGTTGCCGAGGCCTTCCTCGGCCGCGGTCGTCTGCGTCGCGGCCAGCCGGGCGAGCGTGCCGCTGTCACGGAGGAACGCGTACAGCACCTCGCCGGCAGGGCGCTCGTGGGCCATCGCCGCGAACCGGGTCATGTCGGAGACGAGCCGATGCACGCCCTCGCGCGTCCGCGCGGACACGCGCAGGATGCCGGGCTGGCGGTCGAGCTCGTCGAGCGTGGCCATCACCGAGCGGTGTCGGCGGCGGGCCGTGTTGACGATGGCGGTCAGGTCGTCGCCGCCGAGGCCGTACACCTCCGAGGCGGCGAGCGCGTACAGGTCGACGCTCGACTCGGGATCTGCCACGGCTCGCAGGAAGGCCATCAGGAGGCGCACCTCCGGCCGGGCGTACAGTCCGGACGAGCCGGAGAACCGCCACGGGACACCGGCGACGTTGAGCGCCCGCAGCACCGGGTCGGCATGGCCGTTGGCGCGCACGAGCACGGCGTGATCCCGGGGAGCGGCACCCTCGGCGATCCGCCGCACGATGTCCGCGGCGATCCAGTCCGCCTCCTCCGACCCGGTGGCGAACGCCTCGAGGCGGACCGGTGAAGGCGCCGGCTCCCGCCGCTCGGCCCGGAGGCGCTTCGAGATCCCGGAGCGGACCTCGAGTCGGTCGGGGTCGTTGAAGCGGACCAGCCGGTGGGACGCCTCCAGGATCGGCGCGAGCGACCGGTAGTTCCGTCGCAACACCACGGTCCGGGCGCCGGTGTAGCGGGCCTCGA
>DAIUES010000013.1:7081-23566 GCA_036844985.1 Candidatus Limnocylindrales bacterium | reverse complement strand
GGCCTGTTCGAGCGCGACGATGTCGACCGCTATGGCATCGCAGCGGCCCGACCGCGAGGACTCGCCCCGTTGCCGAGCTTTCCGGGCGACGTCCTCGACGCTGCCCGAAGCGACGGCGACCTGTGTCTGCAGGTGTGCGCCGACGACCCGACGGTCGCGCTCCACGCCGTCCGCGATCTCGCTCGGATCGGGGCACGGTGCGCCCGGATCCGCTGGTCGCAGTCGGGCTTCGGGCTCGCCGCGGCGACCGCTGTGACCGCCACCGTTCCGGCGACTACGCCACGCAACCTCATGGGCTTCAAGGACGGCACCGCCAACATCCGGG
Source organism: Candidatus Limnocylindrales bacterium (assembly GCA_036844985.1). Taxonomy (GTDB): domain Bacteria; phylum Chloroflexota; class Limnocylindria; order Limnocylindrales; family CSP1-4; genus SPCO01. Next base: position 23,241 of record DAIUES010000013.1, on the reverse strand, counting down.
GCGACGACGAGGCGGCGCTGGACCGACACGTCTGGCTGGCCGACGACGTCGAACCCGGCTGGCTGGCTGGTGGCACGTATCTCGTCGTGCGCAAGATCGCGATCCTGCTCGAGGACTGGGACGATCAGCCGCTCGAAGTGCAGGAAACGACGTTCGGGCGTACGAAGGACGGTGGTGCGCCGTTGACCGGAGGTGGCGAGTCCAGCCAGCCCGACCTCGCTGCGCAGACGGCCGGCCGAGACGTCATCGACCGGGCGGCCCACGTCCGGCTCGCTCATCCCTCGACCAATGGCGGCATCCGCATCCTCCGTCGCGGGTACAGCTATTTCGACGGCAGCACCCTCGACGGTCACCTCGACGGTGGCCTGCTGTTCATCTCCTTCCAGCACGATCCGAGCCGGTTCATCACCCTGCAACAGGCGCTTGGCAGCGACCTGCTGAACGAGTACATCCGACCGGTCGGGTCGGGGCTGTTCGCCGTCCCTCGCGGGGCGACACGCGGCGGGTTCGTGGGCGACACGCTCCTCGGCTGACCGGGTCGGCGGCACCGGATGGCACGGCCGCGCGGACTTATCATGGGTTCGATCGCGGACCGCTCTGGATGCCCGACCCCGCGCCGCCGTATTGGTGAGGACCGACGGACCGATGACGATGAAGAGCGTTGACCTGCCCCATCTCCGCAGCGTCGTGTTGGCAGGTCATGCCGGCGCCGGCAAGACGACGCTCGCCGAGCAGCTGCTGTACAAGGCCGGCGCCATCCCGCGACTCGGTCGGGTCGATGACGGCAGCGCCCACCTCGACTTCGAGCCCGAGGAGCAGAAGCGCCGCGAGTCGCTGAGCCTGGCCGTCGGCACCTTCGAGTACGACGGCACCCGGATCTCACTCGTCGACACGCCCGGCTATCCCGATTTCGTGGCCGAGGTCGTGCAGGGCTTCGCCGCCGCCGACGGGGCGCTGTTCGTGGTCGACGCATCGGGCGGTGTCGAGGCCGGCCTCGAACAGGCGGTGGCCCTGGGTCGGGCGACCAACCGGGCGGCGTGCTTCTTCATCAACAAGTGCGACCGCGAGAACGCCGATCCGCTGGCCGCCCTCGACGCGCTGCGTTCGTCGTTCGGCACCAAGGTCGCGCCGCTCCAGCTGGCCATCGGTGCCGCCGAGTCGTTCAGCGGCTACGTCGACCTCGTCCATCGCAAGGCCTATCGCTGGGACGGCACCGACGAAGTCGAGATCCCCATCCCCGATGACATGGCCGACGAGGTCGCCCGCCGCCGCGACCAGCTCCTCGAGGCCGCCTCCGAGGCCGACGACGACGTCCTGACCAAGTACCTCGACGGCGAGGAGGTGTCCGACCACGAGCTCGAGATCTGCCTGCGCAAGGGGGTCAAGGACAGCGTCCTCGCCCCGGTGCTCGTCGGATCGGCCGCCAAGGGCATCGAGCTGCGGGGCCTGCTCGATGCCATCGTCCGCTACCTGCCGTCCCCCGCCGACGAGCCGCCCGCCAAGGCCATCGACAAGTCCGGTGCCACGGTCGACATCCCGGCCGATGAGGCGGGACCGCTGCTGGTGCGCGTGTTCAAGACGACGGCCGACCCGTTCGTCGGCCGTCTGACCTACCTGCGGGTGCTGTCCGGCACGCTCCATTCGCAGGCACACGTGTGGAACGCCAACCGGGGCGAGGACGAGCGCATCGGCCAGCTCCTGCTGCTCCACGGCAAGGAGCAGGAACCGATCGGCGAACTCAAGGCGGGCGAGATCGGTGCCGTGGCCAAGCTCGCGGTGACCGAGACCGGCGACACGCTCTCGACGAAGGAACGCCCGCTCACGCTGCCACCGCTCGACTTCCCGGGTCCGGCGCTGGTCGTCGCCATCGAGCCCGTGTCGAAGCAGGACCTCGACAAGATGGGGCCGGCCCTCCAGCGCATGCTCGAGGAAGAGCCGACCGTGCGGCTCGAGCGCACGGCGCTCGGTGAGCAGGTGCTCGTGACCATGGGCGAGGCCCACACCGCGGTCATCATCGAGCGGCTCAAGCGCAAGTTCGGCGCGGCCGTCGCGACCCACACGCCGAGGGTGCCGTACAAGGAGACGATCCGCGGCACGACCAAGTCCCACGGCCGCTACAAGAAGCAGACCGGTGGTCACGGGATGTTCGGTGACGTGTGGATCGAGCTCGAGCCCAACCCCGACGGCGGCATCGAGTTCGCCGAGAAGGTCGTCGGTGGATCGGTCCCCAAGGGTTTCTTCCCGGGCGTCGAGAAGGGCATCCGCGAGGCGGCCGCCGAAGGCGTGCTGGCGGGCTACCCGCTGTCCGACTTCCGGGCGACGCTGTATGACGGCTCGTTCCACACCGTCGACTCGAACGAGCTGTCGTTCAAGATCGCGGCCTCGATGGCGCTCAAGGAGGGGGTCCACCAGGCGAAGCCGGCCCTCCTCGAGCCGATCATGGAGGTCCGCGTGCGGATCCCCGAGCAGTACATGGGCGAGGTCAACCGCGACCTCAACGGCCGCCGTGGCCGGGTGCTCGGGATGGACACCGAAGGATCCGACCAGATCATCACCGCCCACGTCCCCCAGGCCGAGCTGTTCTCGTACGCGACGGAGCTGCGTTCCCTCGCCCAGGGCCGTGGCTCGTTCACGGCGACGCTGGCGCATTACGAGGACGTCCCGTCGCACGTCGCGGAGAAGGTCATCGCGGAGCACCGCAAGGCCGTCGAAGCGTCGGGCGGGCACGGGGGCCACTGACTCGTCGCCTGGGTCGGGGGAACGAGCGGCATGACGAGGGTCCTGCTGGCGCTTGTCGCGCTGGCGGGCGTGGTCGTTGGTGCGACCGCCCTGCGAGTCTGGATCGCCCTCGGCGGCAGGCTCGATCCGGATCTCGTCATGACGTCCCCGGCGGCGGGCGCGGCGACCGTGGCCTTCGCGGGCATCGCGGCGCTCATCGTGCTCCTTGGTGCCTTCCTCCTGCTCGCGCCACGCTGGACGCCGGTCGCGGCCGCGCTCGTGCCAGGTGGCCGGACCGGACGGCCCGCCGCGATCCTCGCTGGGGTCGCGCTCGGCGGTCTGGCCGTGGCGGCCGTGGGGATCGGCCTGGCGGACGGACGCGACACGGCGCGACCGTTCTGGCTGCTGCTCGCGATCAGCGGCCTCCTGATCGGCCCGACCGCGACCCTCGTATCGTGGCTGGTCGGCGATCTGGCGTGGCGTGGCTCGCCGGTGCGCTCCGACGAGGCGCGGGAGCGGCGCTGGCCGTTCGTCGCCATCGCCCTGCTCGCGATCGTCGCCGCGGTCCCCCAGGCAACGTCCGGCGCCGACCCGGATACCGATCCCGAGCGCGTCTGCGACGCCCGGCTCGAGTGTCGCTGGATGACCGTCGAGGCCGACCAGCTCGACCACGCGGACCGCCCGACGCGCGTCCTGCGCTACGGGCTGCGGCGGGCCGACCGCGAGCGGCGCGGCACGCTGGTGGTGGTCGCGGGCGGACCTGGCGTGAGCGGCATCGCGAGCTACGACCAGACCGAGTCCAGCCTCGACACCCGACTGACCGACTGGCTCGACATCGTCGCGTTCGATCCACGCGGGGTCGGCGATTCCGGCTATCGCGACTGCCTTGGGGCAAGCGGCCGCTACAGCGAGGCCTTGGATCGCGAGCCGACGGTGGGGGCCATCGAAGGATTCGTCGCCGACTGCCTGCGCGACGCCGAGGTCGATCGCTCGACCCTCGGCGACTACGGCAGCGCCCAGATCGCCGAGGACATCGAGACCATCCGCCACGACCTCGGTGTCGAGCGGATCGCGCTCTACGGCGAGAGCTACGGGACGGCCATCGCGCAGCGCTACGCGCTCGCCCATCCCGAGCGACTCGATGCGCTCATCCTCGACGCGCCGCTCGACATCGCCGCCCCGACCGACCGGTCATGGGCCGAGGCGACGGCGTCCTTCGAAGCGACCCTCGAGGCGACCTTCGACGCGTGCCTTGCTGATGGCGCCTGCGGCACTGACCTGCCCGACCCCGACGGCTCGTGGCGGCGGACGTTCGCCGCGCTCGATGCCCGCGCCAAGGTCGCCCGGTACGCCGACACCGAGGGTGACCTGCGGGACTGGCCGGTGACCCGCAGCGCCGTCATCGACACCATGCTCGACGGCCTGTATGGCGAGACGAGCCGGATGCTCGGCCTGCGCGCGATCGCCGCCGCCGACCGCGGCGATTGGGTGCCGATGGCCCGTCTGGTGGACGGCGGCTCCGGGGAGCTCGAGCCGCTCAGCACCGCGTCGGACTTCACCTATTTCGCGACGATGTGCGCGGACCGTGTCGCGGCCACGCCTGATGTCGGGCTCGAGGCATACCTGGCAGCCGCACACCGCGCCGAGCTGACCACGCGACCGATGAGCGACGTGTACCTCTCCGGTGCGCCGTGCCACGCCTGGCCGCTGCCGCCCGGTCCGGCGCCCGCGAGCGAGCTCCCGCCCGGCAGTGCCTTCCCCGTGGTCATCCTGACCGCAAGCGCCGATCCGATCACGCCCGAAGCGACGGCCCATCGGCTGGCGGAGCGGTACCGCGCCACCACCGCGGTCTATCTCGTGGCCACGTCAGGCGGTGCGCACGTCACGTTCGGCCGGGGTGACTCCTGTCCCGACGACGTCGTCGCCGAGCTGCTGACCTCGGGGGCCACGCCGAGCCGGGCGATCACGCGCTGTCCGGGGACGGTCATCGACGAGTACGTCGCGCTGGTGCGCCGCGACAACGACGAGGACGAGCTGTCGTTCCTCGGTCGCAGCCTCGACGTCGAGCTCTTCACGCATCCCGGGTATCAAGCCTGGGACGGTGCGGGAACGCTTGCCATCGGCTGCCGGTTCGGGGGTCGGATGGAGGTCAGTCGCGGGACCGAGGCCGACCGGATCGACGTCCGCGGCTGTGCGGTCGTCGACGGTCGGGTCATGGATGGGAGCGGCGTCTACCACGACGACGGCCCGGTCGAGTTCGACGTGGCGTTCGGACGAGGCTCCCTCCGCTACGACATCGACGAGGCGGGGCGGGCTCGTTGGTCAGGCACGGTCGACGGACGCTCCATCACCGGTCGGGACTGACCGGCGCTCCGGACCCGGAGTGGCGGCGAGGGTCGCAGCGTCGGTGGCGGCGAGGGCGACGGCGAGATCGAGTCGGCCTTCGTACAGCGCACGGCCGACGATCGCCCCGCGGCAGCCGATCGCCGCGATCGACCGGAGGTCGCCGAGCGTGGCGATCCCGGCCGATGCGACGATGGCGCCCCGACCGATGTCGACCATCGCGGCGAGCAGCTCGAGATCCGGGCCGCCGAGCGAACCATCGCGGTCGATCGCGGTCACCTCGAACGTGGTCACCCCGGTGTCCGCCAGGCGGTGCAGGACATCGACCGCCGGCTGGCCGACGGCGCCGGGTCGCCAGCCGTTGCCGACCGCGCGTCCGTCCCGGATATCGAGGGCGACCGCGATCCGCGCAGCCCCGTGGCGCGCCACGAGCGTGGCCACGAACGACGGATCGTCGAGCGCGGCCGTCCCCAGTACCGCGCGGGCGGCCCCCATGTCCAGGATCCTCGCGACCACGTGACCGTCGCGCAGCCCGCCCGCGACCTCCACCGACGCGTCGTTGCCTACCGCGTCGAGGATCGAGCCGATGGCCGTGAGCTGGGCCGAGGTGCCATCACGGGCGCCGTCCAGGTCCACGACGTGCAGCCACCGTGCGCCCGCGTCGACGAACCCGCGCGCGACGGCGACTGGATGGTCCGAAAACACGGTCTCGCGGGCGAAGTCGCCCTGGCGCAGACGCACGACGCGCCCGCCTCGAAGGTCGATCGCCGGCAGCAGCGTCAACGCGGTTGTCACGTCGTCCCTAGCGTGGTAGCGTTGTAGCACGCTAATACGTTAGCACGGTAGCAAGGGAGCGCGAGCGATGGCCCAGGATTGGCAGACCCCCGACGTCGACGCGCTCGTCGGCGCGATCCTGCGACTCGAGGACCGCGCCGAGGCGGAACGGTTCCTGCGCGACCTGTGCACGCTCAGCGAGATCCGCGACATGGCCCAGCGCTGGGCCGTCGTCCGGATGCTCGACGCGGGACTGCACTACGCCGAGATCTCGCGCTCGACCGGCGCCAGCACCGCGACGATCACCCGCATCGCCTCGTGGCTCAACCATGGCGAGGGCGGCTATCGGGCCATGCTGGACAAGCTCGACGCCGCGTCGCGGACCGGGACCGACCCCTACCCCACCGCCGCCGAACGATGAGGGATCGCCTGCGCCTCGCCGTGCCGAACAAGGGACGGATGGTCGAGCCCACCCTGCGCCTGCTCCACGACGCCGGCCTCGTCTTCGAGGAACACGACCGCAGCCTCGTCGCCCGCGTCCAGAACCACGATCTGGACATCCTGTTCGTACGGACGAACGACGTGATCGAGTTCGTCGGTGACGGCGTCGCCGACCTCGGCATCACCGGGATCGACCTGCTGACCGAGACCGAGGCCGAGCTGCCGCGCATCAGGGAGCTCGGCTACGGCCGCTGCCGGCTCGCCGCGGCCGTCCCGACCGACACGCCCTACCGCAGCGTGGAGGATCTCGCCGGGCAACGCGTCGCGACGGCCCACCCCAACACCACCCGGCGGTTCTTCGCCAGTCGCGAGATCCCCGTCGACGTCGTCCCCATCTCGGGCGCCGTCGAGGTCGCCCCGCGGCTCGGTCTTGCGGAGGGGATCGTCGATCTCGTGTCGACAGGCTCGACCCTGGCCATGAACGGCCTGCGCCAGATCGGGGACGTCCTCGAGTCGGAGGCGGTGCTCATCGCCAGCCCGGGCGCCGACCTCGAACGCGGCGCAGACCTCGCGGCGATCGACACGATGCTCAGCGCCGTGATCGCCGCGCGTGGCCGCAAGTACGTGATGATGAACGCGGGCGAGGCGGACCTGGCGCGACTCGAGGCGCTGCTTCCCGCCCTCGAGTCACCGACCGTCATCCCGCTCGCGCACGAGGGGATGATCGCCATCCACTCCGTGGTCGGCGCGGACGACGTGTGGGGCCTGCTGCCACAGCTCAAGTCGGCCGGTGCGTCCGGGATCCTCGTCCTGCCCATCGAGAAGATCGTCCCGTGACCACCACCGACGCGACCAGGCTGGCGCCGAACGAGAGCTCGACCGCTACCGGCCCGGAGGCGCCGGTGCGTCTGCGACGACTCGACCTCGCGGATGTCGAAGCCGGCCGGGAAGGCGCGCTCGCCGATCGACGCGCCCTCGTGCGCCGTGGCGCCGTACCCGACCCGGAGGTCCGTGTCGGCGCCCGGGCGATCCTGGACGATGTCCGCCGCCGGGGCGACCCGGCCGTGCGCGATGCGAACTGGCGCGTCGGCGGTGGCTCTGCCGATGGGCGGCTGGTCATCGGACCCGATGCCCTCGCGGGCGCCCGCGACGCGCTCGAACCGGCCATCCGGCACGCCCTCGAGCACGCGATCGCCAACGTCACCGCATTCGCCCGGACCCAGCGCCCGGCGACGAGCCACACGACCATCGCCCCGGGCATCGACATCGAACGCCGCTGGGTCCCGCTGGCGAGCATCGGCGCGTACGTCCCGGGCGGCGCCGCGCCCTATCCGAGCTCGCTGGTGATGACCGTCGTCCCCGCTCGCGTCGCGGGGGTCGGCCGCGTCGTCGTGGCGACCCCGGCCGGTCCCGACGGCGGCGTGGATCCGATCCTGCTCGGCGCCGCCGGGCTGCTCGGCATCGATGCGTTCGTCGTTGCCGGCGGTGCCCAGGCGGTCGGGGCGCTGGCGTACGGGCTGCCGGAGTCGGACATCGAGCCGGTCGATCGCATCGTCGGGCCGGGCAACGCCTGGGTGACCGCCGCCAAGATCGAGGTCTGCGGCGATGTCGGCATCGACCTGCCCGCGGGGCCGTCCGAGGGCCTCGTCCTCGCCGCGCCGCCGGCGGATCCGCGACGGGCCGCGCTCGACCTCATGACCCAGGCCGAGCATGGGCCCGATTCCCCGGCCATCCTCGTCACCACCGACCGCGCCTTCGCCGATGCCGTCGAGCGTGAGGTCGAGCGCCGCGTCCAGGGTGCATCGCGCTCGAGCATCCTCGCGCGCGCCCTGGCCACCCACGGGCGGATCGTCCTCGCGCCCGACCTCGAAACCGCGATCGACTTCGTCAACGACTACGCCCCCGAGCACCTGTCGGTCGACATCGAGCCGCTCGAGGCGACGGTCGCCCGACTGCGCAATGCCGGCTCGATCTTCGTCGGCCCGTGGGCGCCCGAATCGGCCGGCGATTACGCGACGGGCGCCAACCACGTGCTGCCGACCGGGGGCCTGGCCCGCGCGTCGGGCGGTCTGGCGGTCGAGGCCTACGGCAAGTACATCCAGGTCCAGCGCATCGACCGGGCGGGGCTGGCGCAGCTCGCCTCGACCGTCGCGACGCTGGCCGAGGCCGAAGGCCTGCACGCCCATCGCGACGCGGTTACGGAACGGTTGCGGCTCGACGCGCTCGACGGACTCGATCGATGAACCGGACGACTCCGGTGACCATGGCGTCGCCCACGAGCCCGGCCGCGTACACCTGGGAGGCCACCGACGAGGAGGTCGCGGCGCGCTACGGACTTCCCGTCGACGACATCGTCCGATTCGACCTCAACACCGCACCTGCCCCGCCCGACCTCGTCGACCGGCTGCTGGCCGCGGGCCGGTTCGAGACCGCCCTGTCCGAGTACCCGCCGTCGGACTATCGGCGACTCGTGGCCGCTGCCTCGGAGCGGTACGGCGTCGAGTCTGACGAAGTCATCGTCGGCGCGGGGGCCGACGAGGTGCTCGACGTCATCGCCAAGGCCTGGCTGCCCGCCGGGTCGACCGCCGTCGCGCCGGTCCCCACCTACGCGATGTACCGGGTCCTCACCGAGCAACGCGGGGCGCGCTTCGTGGGTGTGCCGCGTCTCGGGGCCGAGGCGGGCTACGCGATGGACGTGGCCGCGGTGCGGGCCGCCTCGCGCGAAGCCGCCGTCGTCTGGCTGTGCAGCCCCAACAACCCGACGGCGCTGCCGGAACCGGAGGGCGCCATCGCTGCCTTGCTGGCCGGGATCGCCGACGACGCCGAGGCCGATCGGCGCGACCGACCGGTCGTGGTCCTCGACGAGGCGTACGCCGAATTCGTGCGCGGGTCGCTCGTCAGGCTGCGTACCGAACACCCGAACCTCATCGTGGTGCGCACCGCCAGCAAGGCCTATGCCCTGGCCGGCCTGCGGGTCGGGTTCGGGCTCGCGGTGCCGCCCGTGATCGCCCGCCTGAACCCGTATCGGCCACCGGGGTCCGTGTCGACCGTGTCGGTCACCCTGGTCACCGAAGCGTTGCTCGATGCCTCGGTCGCCACGAGGAACATCGCTCGCGTGGAGGCGGAGCGGGCTCGTTTGGCGGCCGCCCTGACCGAGATCGGCTGGCGGGTCGGGCCGTCGGTCACGAACTTCCTGCTGGTCGACTTCGGATCGGCGAGCCGCGCGGCCACCGTCGCCGACGGCCTCCTGCGCCATGGCCTCGTACCGCGCACGTTCCCCGCGTCGCATCCGCTCGCGGACCACCTCCGGCTGACCGTTCGGAGCGCCGCCGAGGACGATCGACTCATCAGCGCCGCCCGGGCCATCGAGACGGAGCCACGCGCGTGACGACGGCCCTCGGCGCCTTCGACGTTCGCGACCACGGGACGCGCTGCGCGACGGTCGCCCGGCAGACCCGCGAGACCGACGTCGAGGTCACGGTCGCGCTCGATGGCACCGGAGTCGCGCAGGTGACCACCGGGATCCGGTTCTATGACCACCTGCTGACCTCGTTCGCCCACCATGGCCTGTTCGACGTGACCGTGGCCGCGACCGGCGACCTCGATGTCGATGCCCACCACACCGTCGAGGACGTCGCACTCGTCCTGGGCGCTGCGTTCGCGACCGCGCTCGGTGACCGGGCGGGGATCCGACGCTTCGGCGACGCCGCGGTGCCGATGGACGAATCGAGCGCGACCGCGGTCATCGACGTCGGTGGTCGACCGTACGCGGTCATCGACCTGCCGTTCCGCGGCGAGCTCGTCGGGGCGCTGCCGTTGCAGCTGGTCGAGCATGCGCTCGAGGCATTCGCGCAGACGTCGGGATCGACCATCCACCTGCGCGGAGCCGGCCGGAACGACCACCACCTCGCCGAAGCCGCGTTCAAGGCGCTCGCCCGCGCGATGCGTGTCGCCTGCGAGCACGACCCGCGTCGGTCGGGCGTCGCCTCGACGAAGGGCTCGCTCGGGTGACGGTGCGGATCGCCATCGTCGACCACGGAGCGGGCAACCTCGTCAGCATCGAGGGTGCGCTGCGGCACGTCGGCGCGGATGTCGTGGTCGTGGACGACGCGGCCGGGCTGGCCCGGGCTGACGCCATCGTCATGCCCGGCGTGGGCACGGCCGGGCCGGCCATGGAGCGGCTTCGAAGACGCGCCCTCGTCGAGCCGTTGCGCGCGTGGCTGGCGGCCGATCGGCCCTACCTCGGGATCTGCCTGGGGCTGCAACTGCTGTTCGACGCCAGCGACGAGGACGGCGCCGCCACGCTCGCGGCCATCGCCGGTCGAACGGTGCGGCTCGAGGATGCGCCGACGATGCCGCACATCGGCTGGAACCAGGTCGAGTTCGCCCGACCCCATCGGCTGTTCGACGGCATCGCCGACGGGGCAGACCAGTACTTCATTCATTCCTATGCCGGCGCCCCGACCGACCCGTCGGTGGTGCTGGCGCGAACCACCCATGGCCGCCCATTCGTGTCGGCCGTCGCGCGGGGCCGGGTCCTCGGCGTCCAGTCGCACCCCGAGACGAGCGGTCCGGACGGTTTGCGGCTGCTCGCCAACTTCGTGGCACTGAGCGCGGCCGCAGGGTCGGTGGACTGATGCTGCGTCGCCGGGTCATCCCCTGCCTCGACGTCGCGAACGGGCGGGTCGTGAAGGGCACGCGGTTCGTCGACCTGACCGATGCGGGCGACCCGCCCGACCTTGCCGGCCGCTACGCCCGCGAGGGCGCCGACGAGCTCGTCCTCCTCGACATCACCGCAGCGGCCGAGGGGCGATCGACCTTGCTGGACATCGTCGAGCGGACGGCCCGGCGCGCGTTCATCCCGCTCACGGTCGGTGGCGGCGTACGCACCGACCTCGAGATGCGCGACGTCCTGCGGGCCGGCGCTGACAAGGTCTCGCTCAACACCGCGGGCGTGGCCGATCCCTCGCTCATCGGCCGCTGTGCGAGCCGATTCGGCCGCCAGGCGGTCGTCGTCGCGATCGATGCGCGGCGCCGCGTCGCTGCGGTCGATGGGCCGCCCTCGTGGGAGGTCGTGGTACGGGGTGGCCGCGACGACACCGATCTCGATGCCGTGGCGTGGGCCGAGCGGGCCGTCGACCTGGGGGCCGGCGAGCTGCTGGTCACCTCGATGGATCGCGACGGCACGGGCACCGGGTTCGACATCGAGCTGCTCCAGGCGATCAGCAGCCGCGTTCCCGTGCCGGTCATCGCGTCCGGCGGCGCCGCCGGACCGGCCGATCTGGTGGCCGCGGTGCGTGACGGCGGCGCCGATGCCGTGCTCGCGGCATCGATCTTCCACCGGCGGGTGCACACCATCGCCGAGGTCAAGGCCGCGATGGCCGCCGCTGGCCTCTCCGTCCGGCTCGTCCCCGCGGCGGCGGCATGACGGTCCGTGAGTGCCCCGCCGCGGCACCCCTGCAGGTGCCCGCGGTCGACGACATCCGCTTCGGGCCTGACGGTCTCGTCCCGACGGTCATCCAGGACGGCGCCGACGGTCGCGTGCTCATGCTGGCCTGGATGGACGCCGAGGCGCTCACCGCGACAGCCACCACCGGCGAGGTCCATTTCCACTCGCGATCGCGCGATCGACTGTGGCGCAAGGGCGAGACGACCGGCCACGTCCTGCGCGCCCGCGACATCGAGCTCGATTGCGACGGCGACGCGCTGCTCGTCACGGTCGATCCGGTGGGACCGACCTGCCACCGAGGGACGCGCTCGTGCTTCGACCCGTCCGACACACCGGTGGCTCCGGATCGGTCCGCGCCGGCGGCGCCTCCCGCGCCGGCGGCGTCATCCGCGTCGGCTGGGTTCGGCTGGCTCGAGGAGCTGTGGGCGACCATCGCCGACCGCGCCGCGACGCGGCCGACCGGCTCGTACACGGCGGCGCTGCTGAGGGGCGGCGTCGATGCCGTCGGACGCAAGGTGACCGAAGAGGCCACTGAAGTCCTGCTCGCGGCCAAGGACGACGCGGTCGGGTCCACATCGGAGACCCAGGGCGCGATCGCCGCCGAGACCGCCGACCTGCTGTTCCACGCACTGGTGCTGCTCGCCGAACGGGGCGTGCCACCGGCCGACGTCATCGACACGCTCCGTGCGCGCCACGCTCGGCCGCCCAAGCCACGCGAGCCTGGGTAGGCGACTCGCCGGCGCGATCCTTCCCGAGGCGGCATAACGCCGACCACCACGACCGTTTGTCTGTTCGAGGCTCACCGAGCACGCTGACATCTCGTCCGACCGCGCATATCGACTATGGCGGCGCCCGTTATGCCGCCGCGAACCGCGGATCGCGACGGGTGCGCGTGTCCGACGCGTCACACGGTCGCCCGGTCGGCGTTCTGCCGGGTCGCGACGCCCTAGGCTGGCTTGACCGTCCGTGCCCCGCCACACCCCCCTGCCCCGCCACAACGGCCCCACGCCACGCTAGCCCGCGACTCGCCTGCCGATCTCGCGTCGACGCTTGCCGATGCGCACCTCCAGCCACTCCCCGCCGATCGGCGTCGGGACGAACGCCGGGTCCGACACCCGTTCCCCGTTGACCGTGACGCCGCCACCCGCGATGAGTCGGCGAGCCTCTCCGCGAGAGCCGACGACACCAGCGACCGCGAGCAGCGCGGCGATCCCGTTCGACTCGGACCCCGCCGCGAACGTGAACCCGCGCGTCGCCGCATGGAGCGAGGCGAGCACGGCCGGGTCCCGGATCGGGTCGGTCGAGAAGGCCGCCTCCGAATCACGGACGGCAGCGGCAGCGGCCTCGGTCCCGTGGGTCCGCGCCGTGATGTCGACTGCCAGTGCGCGCTGCGCCTCGCGTCCCTCGGGCCGCTCCACGACCGCACCATCGAGTCGCTCGATCTCGTCACGACCAAGCTCGGTGAACCAGCGCAGGTACGTCCCCACATCGCGATCGTCGGTGTTCAGCCAGTACTGGTAGAACGCGTACGGGGTCGTGCGGGCGGGATCGAGCCACACCGATTCGCCCGTGTCGCTCTTCCCGAACTTCGTGCCCGATGGCGACAACAGCAGCTTGTAGGCCAACCCGTGGGCAAGCTGGTCGGGTGCATCCTCGCCCACGCTCGCGGTTCGCCGGATCAACTCGAGGCCCGCGGTGATATTGCCCCACTGGTCCGCCCCGCCCATCTGCAGTTCGACGCCCATCGTCCGGTGGAGATGCCAGAAGTCGTAGGCCTGCAGGAGCATGTAGCTGAACTCGGTGAACGACAGGCCTCGCTCCAGGCGCGTCTGGACGGAGTCCTTGGCGAGCATGTAGGGCACCGTGAAGTGCTTGCCCGTGTCACGCAGGAAGTCGATGAGCGACAACTCGCCGAGCCAGTCGAGGTTGTTGACCAGCAGCGCCCCGCCAGCGCCGGGCGAGAAGTCGAGGAAGCGCTCGAGCTGCACTCGCAGCGCGGCGACGTTCCGCTCGAGCGTCGGTCGGTCCAGCAGATTGCGCTCGGCCGAGCGTCCCGACGGGTCGCCGATCATGCCCGTCCCGCCCCCGACCAGGGCCACCGGTCGCCCTCCGTGGCGCTGCAGCCGAAGCAGCCCGAAGATCGGGATGAGGTGTCCGACATGGAGCGAGTCGGCGGACGGGTCGAAGCCGATGTAGGCGCCGATCGGGGACCCGGACGCCAGTCGGGCAGGCAGTCCCGGGGTCGTCTGCTGGAGGATGCCTCGCCACTCCAGCTCGTCCAGCAACCCGTTGCTCGAGCCCTTCCCGGGGGCGGCCGCCGTCACAGCGACGCGCGCGGAGGCGTCGCAGACCGGGAGGCCGCCACAGAACGTTCGTTCACGGTCCCTATGCTATCGTGCCGGCTCAGATGCAGACCACGCTCGCTCGGCGGCAGCGCCATCGGCGCTCGATCAGCCGCCGGCCCACAAAGCGCGGGAACCTCTTCCGTCGCATCCTCATCGCCATCCCCATCGTCGTCCTCCTGGTCGCCGTGCTCACGGCCGGAGCGGGGGCGTTGTTCTCGGTGGCTGCCTACAACTACTACGCGACTGGCCTGCCGGACCCCAAGTCGGCCCTGACGGACCTCGATTTCGAGCAGCAGACCATCGTCTACGACCGCACCAACAAGGTCGAGCTGGCGCGCCTCGGCTCCCTCCGCCGCGAGGTCGTCACGTGCGATCAGATCCCCGACGAGATGCTCGACGCGACGACCGCCATCGAGGACCAGCATTTCTGGACGAACCCGGGCTTCGACCCGGTCGGCATCGTCAGCGCCGGACTCGACACGCTGTCCGGCCGTCCTCGCGGCGCGTCGACCATCACCCAGCAGCTCGTCCGCGCCCGACTGCTGCCCCCCGAGGCATTCGCCGGCGAGACGTACGAGCGCAAGATCCGCGAGATCATCCAGTCGGTCCGGCTCACCGAGGCCTACCCGGGCGACAAAGGCAAGCAGGACATCATCACCGCGTATCTCAACAAGAACTTCTACGGCAACCAGACATACGGCGTGAAGGCCGCCGCGCGTGGCTACTTCGGCAAGCCGCTTGCCGAGCTGACCCTCGCCCAGTACGCCATCCTCGCCGCGATCCCGCAATCACCGACCAAGTTCGACCTGATGCGCAACGCCGAGGAGGTCTGCGTCGACACGCCCGCTCCCGCCGACGACGCCGACTGCAAGGACGTCCAGCTGCAGGTCCCCGCAGGCACCGACATCGTCGCCCGGCGCAACTACATCCTCGACCTGATGAAGACCCGCTCGCCGCTGAGCGGCGCGCGCCACACCCAGCAGGAGTACGAGGCGGCCAAGGCCGAGCCCGTCGTCATCCGCCCCAACCCTTCGACGACATGGCGGGCGGCCCAGTTCGTGTGGCAGGTCCGCGAGGGACTCATCGACATCGTCTGTCCCGACCATCCGGCCGACTGCCCCGAAGTCGATACCGGCGGCTATCGGGTCACCACGACGCTCGACTGGAACATGCAGAAGACCACCGAGAAGTGGGTCTATGTCGCGGCCCGGGCGCCCCAGTCGAGCAATGCCCGGAGCATCCTGAAATCGCGCAAGATCCCGGCCAGCGAGCAGGGCTGGATCCTCAACCTGCGCGGCCGGAACATCCACAACGCAGCGGCCGCGGTACTGGACTACCGGACCGGCGAGGTGCTCGCCTACGTCGGCAGCGCCAGCTACACGGCCAAGGGCACCAAGAAGTTCCAGCCCCAATACGACGTCCTGTCCGCCGGCTGGCGCCAGCCCGGCTCGTCGATCAAGCCCATCGACTACGCCATCGGCATCGATGACGAGACCCTGACCGCGAGCACGATGTTCATGGACGTCGTGACCGACTTCGGGCGCGGCTTCACCCCGACCCAGGCGGACAAGCTCGAACGGGGTCCGGTCCGGCTGCGCAGCGCGCTCCAGTTCTCGCTCAACATCCCGGCCATCAAGGCCACCATCATCCAGGGCCTCCAGCACACGTTCGACCGGACGAAGGACTTCGGCCTGCGCTACCTGTCGAGCGCCACACCGGTCACCTCGATGGGCATCGGCACGCTCGAGACGCACCCCATCGACATGCTGTCGGCGTACGGCACGATCGCCAACGGCGGCGTGCGGATGCCCCGCCAGCTGATCACCAAGGTCGTCGACGAGAACGGACGCCAGGTCTGGCCGCTCGGCGACGAGAAGCCGGAAGGCATCGACGTCATCAGCCCGCAGGCCGCCTACATCATCACCGACATCCTGGCCGGCAACACCCAGCCCAAGGTCAACCCCTACTGGGGCGAGTTCGCGGTCTACAAGGGCGGCACGCGCCGCCCCGCGGCCTACAAGACGGGCACCACCAACGACAACCGTGACGTGCACGCCTACGGCTTCCTCGCCCCGCCCAAGGATCCCAAG
>DAIUES010000013.1:0-6981 GCA_036844985.1 Candidatus Limnocylindrales bacterium | reverse complement strand
TGGCAGGAGGGCTGCGTCGGGCCCAAGGTCAACCGTGGGTTCTTCGACATCGACGAAGTCGAGAGCAGCCACCCGGCATGGCAGCGAGCCAATCGCGGCTGGGCTGCACGGGCGGCCAAGGGGACCGGCGTCCGGGGCGGTCCGGAGGGGACCCGCACGACCTATTTCTACAACGGCTCATTCGCCCCGTTCGGTCGGTCGTGGGGCGCGCCGTTCGCGCCACGCGAACGTTGTCCGCTCGCTCCGCCACCCGAGCCCACGCCGAGCTGCGATCCGCTCGACCCGTTGCTCTGTCCGCCGCCCGAATCCAAGCCACCCGGTCCGCCCAGCCCAAAGCCGACCAAGCCACCCAAGGGCTGATCCCGAGCGACCGCGGTCAGAACTCGACGATCGTCGCTCCGTCGCCGCCCTCGCCCCGGCCGCCCGCTCGAGCGCTCCTGACCAGCGGATGCGCGCCCGCGGCCGTGCGAACGGCGTCGCGCAGGGCACCGGTCCCCAGGCCGTGGATGACCGTGACCGAGCCCAGGCCCGCCAGCGACGCGTCATCGAGATAGCGATCGAGCGCCGTGAGCGCCTCCTCGACCCGGGCGCCGCGCAGGTCGAGCGACGATGCGACCGATCGCGCCCGTCCGAGCCGGAGGGACGCCGCGTTCGTCGAGCCTGACGCGGCCCCCGATCCGGAGCCCCGGACGGACCCGGCATCCGTGCCACGGCTGCCAGTGGCGCCGGCAACGCTCGCGAGCGCTGGCTCCAGGTCCTCGACCTCGACCGACACCCGCATCGCCCCCGATTCGAGCGTGGCTCGCCGTCCGTCACGGTCGAGCGCGGCGATGCGGCCCTGCCAGCCGCCCGATCGGGAGCGGGCATGGTCGCCGACCTGCCAGTGGCGCGGCTCGTCGGCGACCGGGGCCGCGTCGGGCTCGAGCTCCGGAAGCCGCGCGGCGATCGCCTCGGCCCGCCCGAGGGCGCGATCGATCGACGCGACCGTCACGGTCTCGCGCTCCAGGGACCGACGCGTGCGGGCCAGCTCGTCACGCAGGTCCGCCACGATGCGGTCCGCCTCGACCCGGGCCGCCCGGACCGCCTCGTCCCGTTCCCGCCGGGCCCGTCGCCGCTCCTCGGCGGCCGTCTGCAGCGCGTCGGCTGCCCGGACTTCGGCGGCCCGCGCGCGCTCGAGTGCCTCGCTGGTTTCGCCCTCGGTGGCCCGGATCGATGCCAGGGTCGCCTCGAACGAGCGCTGCGCCTCGGTGAGGCGCGAGCGGGCGTCGGTCACGATGGGTTCGGGCAGGCCGAGGCGCTCGGCGATGGCGAACGCCTGGCTGCCGCCCGGCAGTCCGATGGTGAGTCGATAGGTCGGCGACAGGGTGTCCAGGTCGAACTCGACCGCGGCGTTGCGGGCGCCCGCGGTCGTGTGGGCGTAGGCCTTCAACTCGGCGTAGTGGGTCGTGGCCGCGACGATCGCCCCGGCCCGGATGAAGTGGTCGAGGAGCGCCTGGGCAAGGGCCGAGCCCTCGGTCGGGTCGGTGCCCGCGCCGAGTTCGTCGAGCAGGACGAGGGTGTCCGGACCGGCCGCCTCGACGATGGCGGTGATCCGGCGCAGGTGCCCGGAGAACGTCGAGAGTGACTGGGCGACGGACTGCTCGTCACCGATGTCGGCGAACACGTCGCGCCACACGGGCAGGCGGCTGCCGGCCGCGGCTGGGATGTGCAGACCGCTCTGATGCATCAGGCTGAGCAGGCCGAGCGTTCGCAGCGTGACGGTCTTGCCGCCGGTGTTGGGACCGGTCACGACGAGCGCGCTGTAGCCGTCGCCGATGCGGACGTCGATCGGTACGACGTGCCCCGCCAGCCCGGGATGGCGAGCGGACAGCAACACGACCTCGGGTCGGTCGGCGGTCTCGGCGCGCACCCCGTCGAGGTCCGCGGCGAGCGTCGCCTTGGCCGACCACAGGTCGAACCGGGCCAGCGCGTCGAGCGTCTCGCGCAGCGCCGTGGCGTTGGCCGCGATCAGCGCGGACAGCTCGTCGAGGATGCGGGCGATCTCCTCGGATTCGGCGACCTGCGCCTCGCGCCAGGCATTGCCGAGCTCCACCGCGACCAGCGGCTCGACGAACAGGGTCTGCCCACTGCCCGACGCGTCGTGGACGATGCCCTTGACCCGCGACCGCGCCTCGGCCTTGACCGGTACGACATAGCGGCCGTTGCGGAGCGTGATGATCGGTTCCTGGAGCGCCCCACCGAGCTCGGCTCCGACCAGCGCGTCGAGCCGTCGGCGCAGGCGGTCATAGGCGACCCGGACCGCCGCGCGCAGGCCGCCGAGCCGTGGCGACGCCGTGTCGAGCAGCTCGCCGACCGGATCGAAGCTGCGAGCGAGCGTGCTCCGGACCGCGGGCAACGGGTGGAGCTCGTGGCCGAGCTCGCGCAACAACGGCCGCCGCTCATCGGCGAGCGACGTCGCCAGGCGGGCGGTGGCGTCGAGCGTCTCGGCGAGCCCGAGGAACTGCTCGGGATCCAGGCGGCCGCCACGTGCCGCCCGCTCGACCCACGGTCCGATGTCGTGCGCCGCCCCGATGCCCACTCCGGGTCGTTCGGCCAGCAGCGACCGCGCCTGGTCGGTCTCTTCGAGCCGGCGCGCGACGACCACCGGATCGGCGGACGGCTCGACCGCCTCCGCGGCGCGGCGCGAGGGCGGGAACGAGGTGGCCGCCGCCAACCGGGCACGGATGAGCGGGAACTCGAGCAGCTCCTGCGAGCGGGCGTCCATCGCGCGTCGGGCCGTGTCAGCCTGCCGACCGGCCGGACACCGACCGGTTGCCGGCGATGACGAAGCGCCACGGGACCCCGGCCCACTCGCCGGCATAGGCCACCCCGATGCGCGGCGAGGCCACGATCGCGTCCGCCGCCGGCCGGTCGGCCTGATCGGCCGGATCGCGTTCCAGGCGGAGCGCCGCGTGCGGGTCGCACAGGTCGGTCCCCGTCCAGCCGGTGTCGATGCCGAACGCGGCCGCGGTCAGCCCGGGCCCGGCCGCAAGCCGTCCCTCCGCGACCCGGGCGAGCCGAGCGACGGTCCGCGCTTCGCCCGCTTCCGTTCGACCGGCGTGTCGGCGGCGGCTCAGCGCCGCCAGATCGTGGCGCATCACTCCGACGCCGGCCAGCGGCTCGACGGCACGGATGAGCACAGCCGACGGCCGGCCATCCGGCCCGACGACGACGTTGAGGCAGTCGTACATCCCGTAGACAAGGTACACGTAGGCGACGCCGGGTCGTCCGAACATCACCCGGTTGCGATCGGTCGATCCGAACCGCGCATGCGAGGCAAGATCGTCCGGGCCGTCGTACGCCTCGACCTCGACGATGCGTCCGACCCGCCGGCCGGTGGCGTCATCGCGCACGAGGCGGGCACCGAGCAGGGCACGAGCCGCCGCGGGCGCGTCGGCAGTGAGTTCCGCCGGGTCGAGGATGCTCAGCTGGCGTTGCCCGGGAAGTACGCCTTGAGGGCGTTCGGGATGAACAGCCCGAACAGCGCGAAGAATGCCGGGATCAGGGTGGTCCGGAACAGGTCGACGATGCGCGATCCATCGAGCGCGGTCCACAGGTCGCGCAGGATGATCACCTCATTCGACTGCTTCGGGATGCCCGGCACCCGGAAGAACGAATCGAGGATGACGACGATCGCCCCCAGGATGATCCCGGCCTGCAACACGCCGAGCAGGCCGCCGAGGATCTCGTCGGCGAAGCGCGCCTTCTCGAACAGCGGCTGGGGTCGGTAGAAGCCCTGCACGACGATGGCAAACGCGAGCGAGGCGGCCACGAAGATCGTCAGGAACCCGAGCATCTGGCTGTACTGGCGGGGGAACTGCGTCCAGTTGCTGCCGAGGAACGAGCCGAGCGGGTCGGCCAGGTTCGCGGCGAACAGGAACGAGAACAGGATCGAGCCGATCCCGATCAGTCGACGGATCGTGCCCTGGGCGAAGCCCAGTACGAAGAACGCCATGAACACGAGGATGAGCAGCAGGTCGACGGTCTTGATCCCGCCCAGGAATTCCCCGAGATCCACCGAACCTCCTTGGTTGTCCCCTCCCCGACCTGGCGGGCCTGGGCCGGCCAAGGGTAGCAGCGGGTTTCGCGGCGTCGCAAGCGGAGAAAGGTCCCACCGATCCCCGGCGGCCGGGTGTGGTGCGGTGGGCTGCGGGGGCGTGGGGTCAGGTCCGGAGCCGACCACCGACGTCGGCGGCGAGGCCGGCCGTGACCGCGGCGACCGCGGCATCGACCTCGGCCTCGACGAGGGTCCGCTCGTCCGAGCCGAACGCGACGCGATAGGCGAGGCTCTTTTCGGCGTCGGCCAGCGGCCGGCCGCGGTAGATGTCGAACAGCGCCAGCGATCGCAGCAGCGGACCAGCGTGGTGGCGGATGGCGTCGGCGACGTGGGCCGCGGGCGTGGTCTCGGCAACGATGACCGCGAGGTCGCGCTCGATGAGCGGCAACCGCGACGGGCTCGTCACCCGGGGCACCGACGGCTGCCCGCCGGACAGGCCCGCGATGGCGACCTCGGCCACGATGATGCGGGTCGCCCGCAGGTCGAGCTCGGCGACGACGTCCGGGTGCAGCTCCCCGACGCGGCCGGCCAGGCGATCGTCGGCTCGAACCCGGGCCGCGCGCCCGGGATGCAGGCGGGCATCGTCGGTGATGGGCTCGTACGTCGGTGCGGGGAATCCGAGACGCGCCGCAACGAGCTCGAGCAGGCCCTTGCCGTCATCGAGATCGAACGGCCGCTCCGGCTGGTTCCAGGCCGCGAGGTCGGCCGAACCGGTGAGCGCGATGCCGAGTCGCCACCACTCGTGGGTCGAATCGCCCTCGTCGCTGGCGCCGTAGCCCTTGCCGACCTCGAACACGGCCACGTCGGCGCGGCCCTGGCGGATATTCGTCGAGACCACCTCGAGCAGGCTGCCCAGCAGGCTCTGGCGCATGACCGAGTGCTGGCTCGACAGCGGGTTGGTGATCGTCACCGGCCGGCCGCCAGCCTGATCCTCGCCCGGCACGACGGGGTGGTCCAGCGGACCGAACCGCTCGACCATGGCGGCCGACACCAATGCCGGCGTGACGACCTCCGAGAGCCCGATCCCGGCAAGGGTCTCGCGCACGACGTCGCGCAGCCGCAGGGGCGACGGCCGGTACGGCGGCATCGGCGTGTGGGGGAGCATCGCGGGCACCGTCTCGTAGCCCCGGACCCGCGCGACCTCCTCGGCCAGGTCCGCCTCGATGACGAGGTCGCGGCGCCATGTCGGGATCGTCGCCAGGATCGTCTCGGTGTCCGCCGCATCCACGGCCAGGGGCCGGGGCGGGCCGGCGACGAGGACCGTCGTGCCGGCCGGTGCCGGTTCGGTCACGATGCCCACCCGGGCCAACAGCGCCCGTTGCTCATCGGCGGCCACATCCGTGCCGAGCAGCCGGTCCACCCGGCTCGGGCGGAACGCGATCCGGCTGGGCGCCGGCTCGGCGGGATCGGTGTCGACGACCCCGCGGGCCACCTCGCCACCCGCCCACTCGCGAATCAGGCGGGCCGTGCGGTCGGCACCAAGCCGCGCGAGTCGATGTTCCTGACCCTTCTCGAACCGCAGGCTCGCCTCCGAGCGCAGCGCGTAGCGGAACGCCGTCCGACGGATGCTGACCGGATCGAAGACGGCGGATTCGACGACGACGTCGGTCGTTCGGTCACCGATCTCGGAACTGGCGCCGCCCATCACCCCGGCGATCGCCAAGGGACCGTCCCCATCGGCGATGAGCAGGGTGTCCGGATCGAGCTCGCGCTCGACGTGATCGAGCGTCTCGAGCCGCTCACCGGGCCGGGCGAGACGGACCACGATGCGGCCGTCGCGAACCGCGGCCGCGTCGAACGTGTGGATCGGCTTGCCGAGCTCGAGCATCACGTAGTTGCTGACGTCGACGACGTTGCTGACCGGGCGTTGGCCGGCCGCCAGCAGCCGCATCTGGATGCGCTCGGGCGATGGACCCAGCGTGACGCCACCGACCCAGCGGCCGACGAATCGGGGGCACAGGCTGGGTTCATCGACCCGCACGGTCAGCCGCTCGGCGATCGGTGGGCCACTCTCGAGCGGGTCGGTCTCCGGGAAGCGGACCGGCGCCCCGCTGACGGCGGACACCTCCCGGGCGAGGCCGATGAGCGACAGGACGTCGCCCCGGTTCGGCTTGACATCGACGTCGAGCACGGTGTCGCCGTACAGGTCGACCAGCGGCACGCCGAGCGGCGTATCGGACGGCAGGATGAGGATCCCGTCGGCGTCGGCGGTCAGGCGCAGCTCGTCGCCCGAGCACAGCATCCCGTTGCTGACGACGCCCATCTTCTCGGTTCGCTCGATCCGCCGGTCGCCGGGCAGCACCGCCCCGGGCAACGCCACCGGGACGCGCTGGCCGGCGGCGATGTTCGTCGCGCCACACACGATCTCGAGCGGCTCCCCGGTACCGACCGTCACGGTCGTGAGCGACAGCCGATCGGCACGTGGATGACGCTCGACGCTGAGCAGCTCGCCGACCACGACGTTCTGCCAATCGGCGCCCCACGCCTCGATGGCCCGGACCTCCATCCCGAGCAGCGTCAGCCGCTCGGACAGCTGTTCCGGAGTGAGCTGGACGTCGACGTAGTCACGCAACCAGGACAGCGGCACCCTCACCGGAACTGCTCCAGGAATCGCAGGTCGTCATCGAGGAACAGGCGCAGGTCGGTGATGCCGTGCTTGAGCATCTTGATCCGCTCCGGGCCCATCCCGAACGCGAATCCCTGATAGCGCTCCGGGTCGAGGCCGCCGTACTGGAGCACGACCGGATGGACCATCCCGGCGCCGAGGATCGTCATCCAGCCGCTCCGTCCGCAGGCGGCACAGCCGACACCACCGCACACCAGGCACTCGACGTCGAACGCCACCGACGGCTCGGTGAACGGGTAGTAGCCGGGCCGGAAGCGGG
>DAIUES010000012.1:537-24009 GCA_036844985.1 Candidatus Limnocylindrales bacterium | reverse complement strand
AGCGCCTTGAAGTTGCCGACGCCGAAGCCGCGCGAGCCGTGGCGCTCGATGATCTCGAAGAAGAACGTCGGGCGGTCCTGGACCGGTCGGGTGAAGATCTGCAGGAGGTAGCCCTCCTCGTCGCGATCGGCCTCGATTCCGAGCTCTTCCAGCGTGTCGATCGGCACGCCGACGTCGCCGACCCGTTCCGCCAGCGTGGCGTAGTACTCGTGCGGCAACCCCAGGAACTCGACGCCGTTGTCGCGCAGCCGACGAACGGTCCCGACGATGTCCTCGGTGCGCAGCGCGACGTGCTGGCAGCCCGGCGCCCGATACCAGTCGAGGAACTCCTGGATCTGGCTCTTCTTCTTGCCGGTCGCGGGCTCGTTGATGGGGAACTTGATCCGGCCGTTGCCGTTGGTCATCACCTTGGACATCAGGGCGCTGTAGTCGGTGTGGATGACCTTGTCGTCGTAGTGGATGAGCTGGGCGAAGCCCATCACGTCGCGGTAGTACGCAACGAACTCGTCCATCTGGCCGAGACCGACGTTCCCGACGCAGTGATCGACCTCGAGCAGGCTGAGCCCGTCGGCCGCGCGCGGCGGCGTCTTGACCTTGCGATAGCCGGGCGCGAACGGACCGTGGTAGTCGCTCCGGTCGACGAAGGAATGGTTCGTCTCGCCATAGGTCCTGACCGTGGCGCGGCGGAGGATCCCGTCCTCGCCACCATCGAACTCGGTCGGCTCCATGACCGAGGCCGCGCCGCGCGTCGTCGTCTCGCGCCAGGCCGATCCGACGTCGGCGACCGCGAAGGCGATGTCGCGGACGCCGTCGCCGTGCTCGCGGACATGCTCGGCGATCTCGCCATCCGGCGTGAGCGGGGCCGTGAACACCAACCGGATGTCGTTCTGGACCATGACGTAGCTCGCCCGGTCACGGACCCTGGTCTCGAGTCCGCTGTAGGCGACCGGGCTGAAGCCCCACAGCGCGCGGTAGTAGGCGGCGGCCTGGCGGGCGTTGCCGACCCAGAACTCGATGTGGTCGATGCCGTCGATCGGGAGGAAGTCGGCGGCCTTGGCGTAGGCGTCCGCATCCACCCGGGCACCCGCCTGGTTGGCGGCGCCCCGGGACAGGGTCTCGGTCATGAGCGCATCTCCGCTGCGTGCGGTATGGGTCAGTGGCGTCATCGTACGCCCCACGTGCGACACTGCATCCATGCCGACCGACCTCGAACGGATCGCCGCCGCGCGGCGTGCCTACACGGATCTTGCGCCCCGGGTGAGGGCGGGCGAACCCTGGCCCTTGGCCACGACCTTCGGCACCGAGCCCGAGGCGGAGTGGGGTCCCCGCGAGGTCCTCGCCCACGTCGAGGAGATGCTGCCGTTCTGGCTCGGGGAGCTGGAGCGCGTCGTCGATCCCGCGACGGCACCCGGTCCCGTGGCGTTCGGGCGGACCGCGGAGGACATGGCGCGGATCTCGATCATCGAGCGCGATCGGACGTTGCCGCTGGGGGTCCTGTTCGCCCGGATCGATCGAGGCCTGGGCGACTGGTCCGATCGGCTGCCGACCCTGTCCGACGACGAGTCGGCCCGCATCGGGATCCACCCGCGGCTCGGGGAGATGGCCGCCGCGTCGATCCTCGAACGGTTCGTGCTCGGCCATGCCGAGGATCACGTCACCCAGCTGGAGAGCGTGCTCGCAGCTCCCTCTGCCTGACCGCGGACGCGATGTTCATCCTGTATGCCATCCCGCTCGGGGTCGCGCTGGGGTACCTGCTCGGCGGTCGACTCGATCGCCTGGGTGATCTCCGCTTCCGTTGGGGATGGCTCGCGGTCGCGGGCTTGATCGCCCAGGTCCTGCTGTTCTCGGATGTGTCCGCGGGGATCGTCGACGGCGGTGTCGGTGAAGCGCTGTACGTCGCCTCGACCGCCGCGGTCCTGGTGGCGGTGCTGCGCAACGTCCGGCTGCCGGGCCTCGCCCTGGTCGCGCTCGGCGCCGTGTCGAACCTCGTCGCGGTCGTCGCCAACGGCGGGATCATGCCGACGACCGCTGCCGCCGTCGCCACGGCCGGCCTCGCGGACGATCCCGGCTTCTCGAACAGCGCGATCCTGGCCGAGCCACGGCTGGCACCACTCACGGACATCTTCGCGCTGCCGTCGTGGGTGCCCCTCGCGAACGTGTTCAGCGTGGGCGATGTGCTCATCGGGCTCGGGGTCGTCGCCGTGCTCGCACTCGGCATGCGCGCTGCCCCGGGTGACCCTTCTGTCTGACCGGGACCGGTACGGATGGCCCATGGCCCGCCCATGACCACGGTCGTAGGTTGTCGCTGGGGGGACGAACCTCCCACACCACAACCGAAAGGCAGTGCGATGAACTTCCTCAAGTCGCAGACCTTCCGGATCGTCATGCTCCTGTCCGCCCTTGCCAGCTCGAGCCTCGTGCTCATGGCAGCCCGGCGCTGGTTCTGATCCGGGACGTCACGTTCCGCCGGCAAGACGCCGGATCCTCGCTCACCACGGCCGTCCCGAACCCTCGGGCGGCCGTCCTGATTCGGGGCGTGCCACGGGAGTCCCGAAGGGGCTAGCATCCCCACCATGCCGACGCTGCCGGAGATCGGGTCCGAGCTGCCCGACGTCGCCCTCCGAACCGCGATCGTCTATCTGTTCCTCATCGCCGCGATCCGACTGTCGGGCAAGCGCGAGGTCGGTCAGATGTCCGTCCTCGAGCTCATCGTCGTCCTGATCATCAGCGACGCGGTGCAGAACTCGATGGTCGGCGAGAACACCACGATCTGGAGTGGCCTGGTCGCCGTCACGACGCTGCTGGCGATGGACCTCGGGCTCAAGACTCTGGCGGGTCGATCGAAGCGACTGCAGCTCGCGATCGAGGGTGAGCCGCGCCTCCTCGTGCGCGACGGACGCCTGCTGCTCAAGGCCCTTGCGGAGGAGGGCATCGAGGCCGACGATGTCCGGGCCGCGGTGCGGGCGCATGGCCTCGTCCGCATCGATGACGTGCGGATGGCAGTCCTCGAGACCGACGGCACGATCAGCGTCATCCCGCTCGAAGGTCGCCAGCCCGCGACCGGACAACCGACGCCGGACCGCCCCGCGACGTGAGCCGTGCAGCCGCCTGGCTGCTGGTGGTGGCGTTGTCGCTGGCCATCGGGCTCGCCGCGTGCTCGACCCAGGCGCCCCCCACGGCGAGCACGGACTCCCTCCCGGTGCGGAACGTGACGCTCGCCGGCGAGTCGTGGACGCTGCTCGTGGCACCACCCGACGGCATGCGCGACCGGCCCGACTTCGGCGCGGCGGACGGGATGCTGTTCGACCTCGGCGTGGTCGTCGAGCCCACCGCCGTCGCCTTCGTCATGGATCGGGTGGCATTCCCGCTCGACATCGCCTGGTTCGATGGTGAGGGCGTCCTCGTCGGCACCGCGACGATGCCGATCTGCCCGGCCGTACCGTGCCCGTTGCACCGAGCACCCGGCCCGTACCGCTGGGCGATCGAGGCACCCGCGGGCACCCTGACATCGCCCGAAGCCGGGGATCGGCTGGAACTTGGTTCGTCGTCGGACCTCGCGCCTTCGACGGATGGAATCGGACCGGTTCGGCCGACCAGAGGGGTCAGGCAGATCCGTGGAGCAGGCTCGCTCGCAACTTCAAGGCGAGGGCGTCTCGATCGCTTTCCGCTACCGCGACGCCGCCCTGATACCCGAAGACCGCTGGGCCCTTGAGGCCTTCCGGGATGTGTGGCATGCGCGGCACCAGATGGACATGGAGGTGACCAAAGCCCTCGCCTTCGCCGAATTGCATCACATAGGTCTTCGTGCAGCCCGTCACCTCGATCAGGGACTCGGTCGCGTCCTTGAGCAATGGCCCCAGCGCCGCAGCTTCGCCGTCGTCGAGTTCATCCATCCGATCGACGTGACGCAGCAATGTGACAACGAGCCAGCCCGGGAGCGACGAGCCAAGGTCGTGGGCGAGTCGCCAACCTCCGCGAACGACGATGGCCTCCCGTGCGGGCAGGGTTCCGATCGCGCGGGTCATCACGCACGCGAAGCATTCACCCTGTCCGACGGTCGGCATCAATCCCGTGGTCGGCGCCACAAGGCCTACCCTGAGCCTGCGCCGGGATCCGGGTCCTCGAGGACGTGCGTTCGCAGGAACCTGAGCGTGCGCTGGAACGCGTCGCGCCGGTTCTCACGGCGTTCCCAGCCGTGGGCCTCGTCGTCGTACCAGTGGACCTCGTAGGTCTTGTTCTCGATCTCGAGCGCCTCGACCATCCGCTCGGTCATGAACGGGACGACCCGCTTGTCCTTGCGACCGTGGAGGATGAGCAGCGGGGCCTCGATCCGCTCGGCGCGATAGACCGGCGAGCCGCGTCGATACAGCTCCGAGCGGGCGGGGTCGTCGGGCTTGCCCATCATCCGTTCGAGATCCAGTCGGCCGGGCCGGTCACCGCGCCGGTAGCTCTCGGCGATCTCCGAGTCGCCGTACAGGTCCACGCCCGCCGACCACATCGACGGCTCCTCGACCAGCGCCGAGAGGACCAGGTAGCCGCCGTACGACCCGCCGTACACCGCGAGCCGACCGTCCGACCACGGCTGGTCGAGGGCCCATCGGCCGGCATCGACCAGGTCGTGGACGTCGGCGTGGCCCCACTCGTCGTGATTGGCATGGCGGAACGCGCGGCCGTAGCCGGTCGAACCGCGGAAATCGACGTCGAAGAAGGCGAACCCTTCACGGGCCAGCAGCAGCTTGAACGGTTGGAACGAGCGGTACGCCTGCCAGGTCGGGCCACCATGCGGGTAGATGATCGTCGGCACCCGGCGGCCGCCGCGCTTGCCCGTCGCGCCAGTCGGGCGCCACAGCGTGCCCTCGATCCGCAGGCCGTCGCGCGCCGTGAACGCGACCCGCTCCCCGACCGGAACCCGCCCGGGCGCGAGCGCGCTGGCCAGCACCGCGGGCCGGGAATCGGTGACCTGGCGGGGCCGCGCGCCATCGGGCGCGACGCCGGGGACCGGCAGCAGCCACAGATCCTGGGGCCGGGTCTCGCTCTCGCCGATGGCGGCGACCCACGCTCCGTCGGGCAGCCAGCCGACCGCCCGCCAGACGCCGTCCCACGGGGAGATGCGGTCGGCGTCGGTCGGCGCCTCGACCGTGCGCGGACCCTTCGGCGGCCGGCCACGCCCGCGCTTCGGTGGCGTGCCGCCGCCGCTGCCTCGCACGACGAGATCGATGAGCCCGTCGTGGACCTCGATGTGGACGAGCCGGCTCCCGTCGGGTGATGCCAGCGGCGCATAGCCGTAGCCGCCGGACGGCTCGCCGTGCTCGCGGTCGCCGCTCGTGAGCACGATGCGATCGCGGCCGTCGGGCGACCGGCGGATGACCTGGAACCAGCCGTCGACATCGGACACGTAGACCAGCGAACCGTCGGCCAACCATCCCGCGCCCGTGTCGTGGCTGGTCGTGCCGGCGACCACTTCGGTCGCGCCGGTCGCGACCTCGACGATCGAGATCTGGCTCGTCTCGAGCTGATCCGGCTCGCGTTGGGCCATGACGGCCAGCCGCTCCCCGTCGGGTGCCCAGGCCATGGCCGACACGTCCAGTCCGGTCGAGGTGACCGGCCGGGCGGTCGGCGGTCGCGGGTCGCGTTGCGGCCGGCCGCGTCGCGGGACGGGCGCGTCGATCAGCCACACCTGGCTCCAGCCACGCCGGCGCGACAGGTACGCCAATCGCCGACCGTCTGGTGACCAGCGCGGGTCGCGGCCGCCGGCCGGCTTGGCCACGACCCGGGTGAGCCGCGAACCGTCGGCCTCGACGATCCAGATCTCGTCGTCACGCACGAACGCGAGCCGTCGACCGTCGGGCGACCAGTGCGGATCGCTGACGGGCTGCTCGGAGGCGGTCACCTGGGTCGGCGGCGTCCCCGTGCCGCGCAGCGACATCGTGAACAGCTGCCGCGCCCCGCCGGCCTCGGCCGTGTAGGCCACGACGCGATCCCGGGGGTGGACGCGGAACTCGCGGGGCGAGTCGACGGCGACGATCGCCTCGATGGTCAGGCCGGTACCGGCCGTCGCGACGGACCCGGCACTGCCGCCACCGGGGCCCTCGACCCTCACGACGCCACCGGCCAGCAGCCGCGGACCGCCCACGGGCCGATCATCGCCAGGTGCTTGCGGACATGACCGTGGAGGCAGTCATAGACCCAGCTCCAGCCGTCGGCCGAGCGGAGCTCCTCCACGGACAGCCCTGCGATCGCCTCGAGCAGGTCCGCACGGCCCCGGTCGTAGCGCGCCAGCGCCTGGTCGACCCGTTCGCCCCAATTGGCCGCAACGTGTCGCTCGTTCCAGGCGTCGATGCCCTCCTCGGGGTCGGCTGCCCACGTGCCCTGCGCATGGAACTGGTCGATCGCCCGGATGCCCTCGATCGCCCAGTCCGCGAGGTGGCCGACGTGATCGCGCAGCGTCCAGCCGGGAGTGACCGGGTCGGCCTCCCAGCGATCCGGCGGGAGGACACGCACCAGCGCATCGAACTGCGCGTCGACCTCGGCGGCCTGGGAGCGCAGGCCGGCGAGGTCGGCCGGGCGCGGGTCGGCCACGAACGGATCGCCATCGACCTGGCGTTCGCGCAGCGTCGCGGTCCACGGCTCGATGACCGCGAGGTGATCGAGATAGTGACCGTGGAGCGTCGAATAGATCCAGCCCCACGCCGCGTCGCCGCGGATCGTGTCGAGCGGCAATCGACGGGTCGCTGTCAGCAGCCGCGGCCGGGCGGCCTCCAGTCGGGCCATGATGGTGGTCGACGGCATCGTCGTCCACGGTGCCCGCCGCCGCTCGTTGTAGCGGTCGAAATCGCCGCCGTCGTAGTCGTCGTCCGACGGCCACTCCCCGGTCTCGAGTGCGGTGGCGACGTAATCGATCGCGAGTTCCTGCCAGTCGGCCACGTGGCCGACGTGTTCGGCCAGCGTCCAGTCCGGTCCGCCCGCGTCCGACGGCGCCGCACCGGGAAGGTGCCAGGCGGCGTCATCGAGGCCGGCCCATGTCGCGAGCAGGCGGTCCCACAGCGCGACCTCATCGGCCCACAGGTCGCGCGACCCCGCACGCAGATCGACCGCCCGGACGTCGCCGAGCGGAGCCCGGCGGAGATCGACCACGACCGGCCGGCCGGCCGGCGCCCGCTCCATCGACGCGGTCACGATCCCGCGTCGCGCGTCGCTGGGCGGTCCATGCCCGCCTCGAGCTGGTCGCCTAGCTCCACGGTCCGCCGGAACGCGGCCCACACCGCGTCCGACATGACGGTCCGCAGGCGACCGCTTTCGAGCGCGTGGAGCGCGGCCGCCGACGTCCCGCCGGGCGAGGTGACCATGTTGCGCAACTCGGCGGGGTGCATCCCCGACTGCCTCGCGAACAGCGTCGAGCCCTCGAGTGTCTCGATCACCAGGTCGTGGGCGACGTGGCGGGGAAAGCCGAGATGGACCGCGGCGTCGATCAGCGCCTCCATCACGAGGAACACGTAGGTCGGGCCGGTGCCGCTGACCGCGGTCGCCATCGCGACCATCTTCTCGTCGTCGACCTCGATCTGGTGGCCGAGCGCGCCGAGCAGGGCGGCCGCCTGGGCACGCTGGCGTTCGGTCGTCTGGGGCGTCGCGTACCACACCGACACGCCCTTGCCGAGCCGCGCCGGGGTGTTGGGCATGCTGCGGACGACCTGGTCGTGACCGAGCATGCCGGTCAGCGCCGCGGTTGTCGCGCCGGCCAGCACGCTCAGCACGAGTTGGCCCTCGCGCAGGTGCGGCCCGATGTCGCGCCCGACCCGCTCGAGCATCTGGGGCTTGATCCCGAGCAGGATCACGTCGGCGTCGCGGACGGCCTCGGCGTTGGACGCGACCGTCCGGATGCCGTGCTCGCGGGACAGCGCGTCGCGACGTTCCTGGCGTGGGTGACTCGCGACGATCTGGCCCGGACCGACCAGCTCGCCACGCAGCAGCCCGGCGATCATCGCCTCGGCCATGACCCCCGAGCCGACGGTCGCGATGGTGACGCTATCGAGGGCGGACATCGGCCGGAGTATAGCGACGGAGCTTGGGTCGGCCGGGCCCAGCCCACAGCCCGGGACCGCCCATCAGGCGCTGGCCGAGCCCAGCAGGAAGAACCGCCCGGTCGTCCGCACCGCGACGTCGCTGAAGCCCGCCGCCTGAAGCGCCTCGGTCAGCTCGGCCTGCGTGTAGTAGACCTTCACGATGCGGAACTCGCGCCCATCCGCGAGGCGGCGGACCGCGCTACCGTCGGCGGGTTCGGGGTGGTCTGCCGCGCCCGACGCCGCATCGGGCAGCGAATCGATGAACGCCAGGCGACCACCGGGTTCGAGCCACGCTCGCGCGACGGCGAGGAACTCGGCGAGCCGAGGGCGGGGGACGTGGCTCAACCAGAAGCCCAAGAACAGGCCGTCGACCCGGCGATCGGGTGCGGCCCATGCGTCGCGCACGTGGAGGTGGGCGCGCAGGCCATGTGCCAACAGGCGGTCGCGGGCCCGATCCAGGGCTGCCGGTGAGGTGTCGTACAGGGACAGTTCGCCGCGCGAGGCGAGCAACGGTGACCACCAGCCGGTGCCCGCCGCGAGCTCCACGATCTCGCCTGTCCATGGCTGCTCGTCGAGCCAGCGCCCGGCCGCATCGAGCTCCGCGTTCCAGGCCGCGTCGTGGATCGCGCCTCGCGCGTATCGGCCCCGACGCAGGTACCAGTCGTCGTATTCGGGGGCTCGGGCTTCGTAGTAGTCGACCATCGTCCGATCGACGTCGGCCGCGGCGGCGAGCGGTGGAGACGCGGGAGGCGAGGACGCCGTCGCGAGCGGGGCCGCCGTCGCCGGACCACCGACGGCCACCGCGCTCGCCGTCGATCCGCCAGCGGCGGCTCGATCCCGCAGCGCTTGGCGAAGCCGGAACCGGAGGAAGCCGTTGTCGCCCGCCCGGCCGACACAGTCGGGGCAGAGCTGTGCCCAGCCCTCGAGGTCCTCGGCGGAACGTGTCTGGTGGGCCGCCCCGCACCACAGGCAGGAGAAGGATGCGAGGAACGGCATGTCAGCCGGGCGAGACCGGGGTCCAGCTGTCGGCTGGAGCGAGGTCGACGAACCCGTCGGGATCCATGATCTCGGCGAGCAGCTCGATGCCGGCGATGACCCGCGGCCCGGGCCGCGAGAAATACGACGACCCGTCGAGGGCGAAGACCGCACCGGCCCGCATCGCGGGGAGGTCGGCCAGCCACGGCGGGACCGGCGTTCGGGTCCATTCGCGCACCGTGTCGGCCAAGTGGAAGCCGCACGGCATGAGGAACAGCATCTCCGGATCGACCTCGGCCACGGCATCCCACGACGTCGGCCGGGCCGGTTCGCCGTCGGCACCGAGGAGGTCCCAGCCGCCCGCTCGGCGGACCTGCTCGGGCACCCAGTGCCCGACCGCGAACGGTGGGTCGAGCCATTCGAGGGCCACGGTCCGGGGCGCGCGCCGGCCGCCTTCGCGTCGCACGGCGACGCGCTCCTCGACCTCGCCGAGGCGCTCGCGAAGCGACTCCACCAGGTCGATGGCGGCGTCCTCGACCTCCGCCATCGCGCCGACGGTGGTGATCGAGTTGAGGATGCCCTCGATCGACGTCGGCGACAGCGACACGACCGTCGCGGCGAGCCCGGCCTCGCGCACCACGGCGTCGACCTCACGGGTCGTGATGGCGCAGGCGGGGCAGGTGGCCTGGGTGATGATCAGGTCGGGCCGGGCATCCGCCAGTCCGTCCGCGTCGAGCACGGCCAGCGGCCGGTCGTCACGGGCAGCGGCAGCGACCCGGGCGTGGATCTCGCGCGAGGTCGGGTCCTGGTCAACGCTCGGGTCGACGCGGCGGGTGACCACCGGCGTGCCGGCGATCGACGGCGGGTAGTCGCAATCGTCGCTGATCGCAACCAGCTCGCTCTCGAGGCCGATGGCGCACACGATCTCGGTGGCCGATGGGAGCAGGGACGCGATGCGCATCGCACGAGCTCGGCCGGCGCTCGACCCGGCCGCCAGCGGGCCGGACCGGCGCTAGAGCGGTTTCGCCGCGTCGACCGCCGCGCGCGCCGCCGCCTTGTCGGTGTACCAGGTGGCGTCGATCACGGTGTAGTTGGCCCATTCGGGCGGCAGCGACTCCTCGGGGAAGATCGCGTTGACCGGGCACTCGGGTTCGCACGCGCCACAGTCGATGCATTCGTTCGGATCGATGAACAGCTTCCGATCCGTTCCTTCCTCGTAGTGGATGCAATCCACCGGGCAGACCGACACGCACGACAAGTCGAGCACGTCGATGCACGGCTCGGCGATCACGTAGGTCATCCAGGTTCTCCTCGAAGGATCCGTCGCTTCGTCCGGAACGGCCGGTCCGGTTGGGCCAAGAGCGTACCACCGAGCGACCGCACGGGCCTGCGGCGACGAGCGAGTCAGCCCGCCCCGTCCTCGACCCACGACACGGGGATCTGCATGCCCAGCGCCCAGTGTCCCGGGATGTGGCAGCCGATGATCAGCGGTTCGGTCGTCGCGGGGACGGTCCACACGACATCGACCCGCTCCCCCGAGGCGACCACGACCCGCAGCCCGGCGACATCGGGCGGCACGGTCACGACGGGCGTCGGGCCGGGCGGCGGATCGGCGGCCGCCGCCTCGGCGGCCTCCCACGCATCCTGGACGGCCACCGGTCCGATGATCGCCTCGTGGATCGCCAGGCCGCCGTTGATGACGTGGAGCACGATCGTCTCGCCGGGCACGAGATCGAGCGTCGGGGGTTGGAAGGTGTAGTCGCGGGCGATGAGATTCACGTCACGCGGCGCGTCCGACCGACCGGCCACGACCGGTGACGTCGGCGCCGCCGGCCCCGAGGCGCAACCGACCACGAGCAGGCCGATGACGGTCGACAGCGTGGCGGACAGAAATCGCATCCGGCGAGTCTATGGCGCACCGCCCGCGACGGTCGCCCGGATCGCTTGACACGTCCGGGTCACCGTCCCATCGTTCGCGCGACCCGTCACCACGCGACCGGAACACCCACCCAGAGGGCGCGCTTGGCTCTTCCGATCGGCCATCACGACGCGACGATGACCGCGCCTTCGACGGCGCCGCGGGATGCGGCCGGACCGATCCCTGCCGTGCGCCTCGAATCGGTCGAGAAGCGGTTCGGCGACGTGGCGGCCGTGGCCGGCGTCGACCTGGACGTCCGTGACGGCGAATTCTTCTCGATGCTCGGTCCGTCGGGCTCGGGCAAGACCACGACGCTGCGGATGATCGCCGGGTTCGAACTGCCGACCGCCGGGCGGATCCTGCTGCACGGCCGGGACGTCACTGACGTGGCACCGTTCGACCGGGACGTCAACACCGTCTTCCAGGATTACGCCCTGTTCCCCCACATGAGCGTGGGCGACAACGTCGGCTACGGGCTGATGGTCCGCAAGGTCCCGCGCGCGAATCGCGCCGTGCGGGTCGCCGAGGCGCTGCGGATGGTCCGCCTCGACGGCTACGAAGGCCGCCGCCCGAGCCAGTTGTCCGGTGGTCAGCGCCAGCGGGTCGCGCTGGCCCGGGCGCTCGTCAATCGGCCGCGCGTGCTGCTCCTCGACGAACCGCTCGGCGCGCTCGACCTGAAGCTCCGCGAAGAGATGCAGATCGAACTGAAGGCCATCCAGCAGCAGGTCGGCATCACCTTCATCTACGTGACCCACGACCAGGAGGAGGCGCTGACGATGAGCGACCGCCTGGCGGTGTTCAATGCCGGCCGCATCGAGCAGCTCGGGACGCCGGCGGAGGTCTACGAACGGCCTGCGTCGCGGTTCGTGGCCGGCTTCGTCGGGACCTCCAACCTCCTGTCGGGCGAGGTCGCGGAGCGGGTCATCGGTCGTGCCGGCACGTTCACCATCCGCCCCGAGAAGATCCGCCTGGCCGACGTCGACTCGGCCGCTGCTGCCGACGAGACCGCGGCGTCGGGACGCATCCTCGACGTGGTGTATCTCGGACCCGACACGCGCTACATCGTCGAACTCGACGCCGGGGCCCGCCTCGTCGTCACCCAGCAGAACCTGGCGACCACCTCGACCGAGGCGCTCGCCCAGCAGGGGCGCGCTGTCCGCCTCGTGTGGAAGCGACAGCACGAACTACGGATCGACGAGGATCCACGAGGGTAGCCGCGCCATCGGCGCGGGGAGGAGGAACAGGATGCACAGGCGACGATTGGCGACCGTGATCGCGATGCTCGCGCTCGCGGCGACGGCATGTAGCGGCGGCCCCGGTGGGTCGGCCGCCCCGAGCGCCCCGGCCGTACCGTCAGCGGTCGGCACCACCGAGGGCCAGCTCAACCTGGTGGCGTGGGCCGGCTATGTCGAGGCCGACTGGGTGAAGCCGTTCGAGGACGCCTCGGGCTGCAAGGTCAACGCGACCCTCGGCAACACCTCGGACGAGATGGTCACCCTGATGAAGACCGGCAACTACGACGGCGTGTCCGCCTCGGGTGACGCGTCGAACCGGCTCATCGCGGGCGGCGACGTGGCCGCGGTCAACACCGACCTCATCCCGAACTACAAGAACGTGTTCGAGGGGCTCAAGAACAAGCCACACAACACCGTCAACGGGGTGTCCTACGGCGTGCCCCACGGGCGTGGCGCCAACCTGCTGATGTGGCGCACCGACATCGTCACCACCGCGCCGGACAGCTGGAGCGTGGTGTTCGACCCGGCCTCGCCGTACAAGGGCAAGGTGACCGCCTACGACGCGCCGATCTACATCGCCGATGCGGCGGTCTATCTCAAGGCGACCAAGCCGGATCTCAAGATCACCAACCCGTACGAGCTCGACGAGGCCCAGTTCAAGGCCGCGGTCGACCTGCTCAAGGGCCAGCGCGAGGTCATTGGCAAGTACTGGTCGCTGTACACCGACGAGCAGGCGGCGTTCGCGTCGGGCGACTCGGTGGTCGGCACCACCTGGCAGGTCATCAAGAACCTGCTCGACACCGACGCGGTCCCGGTCGAGGTCACCCTGCCGAAGGAGGGCGCGACGGGCTGGTCCGACACGTGGATGATCTCGTCGAAGGCCAAGAACCCCAACTGCATGTACAAGTGGATGGACTACATCATCTCGCCGGCGGCCAACGCGGCGGCGACGGTGTTCTTCGGCGAGGCGCCCGTGTCCGAGGAGGGCTGCGTCGAGGCCGAGAAGCTGAGCCCGGGTCACTGCGACACGTTCCACGCCCGGGACGAGGACTACTTCAGCAAGGTCTATTACTGGGCCACGCCGCAGAAGGCCTGCGGCGACGATCGCGGGGACGTCTGCAAGGACTTCTCCGAGTGGCTCCAGGCCTGGACCGAGATCAAGGGCTAGGACAGCCCATCGGTGATGCCGGTGGTCCGACAGCCTCCCGGACCGACAGGTTCGGGAGGCTGCACGATTCGGTGAGGCGATGACCGCCAGCCTGCCCGCCGCCCCGCCCCTCGATCGATCCGGCCGCGCCTCGGTGCCGCGCCGGGTCGCTGCCTGGCTGCATCGCCACCCTCGCGTCCGGCTGTGGCTGCTGCTGGCGGCGCCGCTCGGGTGGCTGGTGCTGGCCTACCTCGGCTCGCTCGTCGTGTTGTTCGTCAACGCGTTCTGGTCGGTCGACCCGTTCACCGGCAGCACCGTCTACGTGCCGACGCTCGCCAACTTCGAGCGCCTGTTCAGCAGCGACGTGTTCCGGACGATCACGATCCGGACCCTGGGGGTCGCGGCCGCGGTGACCGTGACCGACGCCGTGATCGCCTTCCCGATCGCGTACTACATGGCCCGGGTCGCGTCGCCACGGGTGCGCGCCTGGCTCGTCGTCGCGGTACTCATTCCCTTGTGGAGCAGCTATCTCGTCAGGGTCTACGCGTGGCGGATCATCCTCCAGGACAACGGCCCCCTCAATGCCCTGCTGCGGCCGTTCGGGCTGGAGGCGCCCGACGCCACCGCCGGCGAGATCCGCCTGTGGATCACCTACAGCTACCTGTGGCTGCCGTACATGATCCTGCCCATCTTCGCCGGACTCGAGCGCATCCCCGGTTCGCTCATCGAGGCGTCCGGTGACCTCGGCGGGCGGGCCTGGCGGACGTTCCGCCACATCGTGCTGCCGCTCGCGTTCCCGGCCGTCGTAGCGGGCTCGATCTTCACGTTCTCGCTGACGATGGGCGACTACATCGCGCCCAACCAGCTGTCGAGCGTGCAGTTCATCGGGAACGTGGTGCAGTCGAACGTCGGCATCGCCGGCGACCTGCCGTTCGCGGCGGCGTTCGCCCTCGTGCCGGTCGCGGTGATGGTCATGTACCTGCTGGTCGCGCGCCGCCTCGGCGCGTTCGAGGAGCTGTGATGGCCGGCTCGCGGCTGACACGCGTGGCCCTGCGCGTCGTGACGATGGCGATCCTGGCGATCATCTATGTCCCCCTCCTGGTCATCGTCCTGTACGCGTTCAGCCAGCAGCGCGCGCTCGCCTGGCCGATCCAGGGGCTCACGACCCATTGGTGGGGCGAGGCCTTGGCCGACCCGGCCTTCTGGCAGGCGCTCGGGACCTCGCTGCAGGCAGCGCTCGGAGCGACAGCCATCGCGCTCGTGCTCGGCACGCTCGCGTCGCTGGCGGTCCAGCGCTATCGGTTCTTCGGCCGCGAGACGATCTCCTTCGTCGTGATCCTCCCGATCGCCCTGCCGGGCATCGTCACCGGCATGGCGCTCAACTCCACGTTCCGCACGTTCGGCATCGAGCTCGGCCTGTTCTCGATCATCGTCGGCCACGCCACGTTTTGCGTCGTGATCGTCTACAACAACGTCATCGCCCGACTGCGACGTGCGGCCCCTTCCATCGAGGAGGCGTCGATGGACCTCGGCGCCGACACGTGGCAGACCTTCCGCTACGTCACGTTCCCGGTCGTTCGCACGGCGATGCTGGCCGGCGCGTTGCTCGCGTTCGCGCTGTCGTTCGACGAGGTCATCGTCACGACCTTCACGACCGGTGGCGAGCAGACCCTGCCGATCTACATCCTCAAGCTGCTGTCGCGCGATCCGTCGCCGGTGGTCAACGTCGTCGCCGTCATCGTCATCGCGCTGTCGACCATCCCGGTCTACATCGCGACCCGCGTGTCCGGCGGCGGAACGGTCGCCGGCGGGCGCACCTGACGCAGCGGTCAGTCGGTCCAGCGGCGGGCGAGATCGGCGAGCACCAGGACGAACGGGACCGCGGCCCAACCGAAGTTGGCGATGGATGTGCGCAGACGCGCCACGGGACACCTCCACCGGCATGCACCGGCGTCCGGCCGTCAGTCGATCCCGGTTGGAGGAGTGCCCGATCGGGACTGCGGAGCGGCAGTATGCCCAGGGGCGCTTAGCTGCGACTTACCGGCGACGGTTCACATCGACGGCTCGTGGGCCGGATCGAGGTACTTCTCGGGGTCGTCCTTGAACTCGAGCAGGCATCCCTTGCCGCAGAACCAGTAAGTCGTGCCGTCGTACTCGTACGACAGCAGGGACGTGGCGGTGTCGACCTCCATGCCGCATACGGGATCGATCGCGATGGCCATGGGTGCGCTCCTTGTGTTGTACTCCCCGGGAGTATATCGCGCCGTACGGCGGCCGGTCGCCGGGCGTACAGTCGGACCATGGCAGGGACCGTGCCGACCGCCGCCCGCGCGACGCTCCTCGCCGAGCGCGCGCGGCTGCTCGACGAGCTCGGCGAGGCCATCGTCGCGCCCGGCCAGATGACCTACGGCTCGCAGGCGGCAGCGGCCAGCCAGGTCTTCGAGCAGCAGCGCGACCTCGCGTTGCGCGACCGGGCGACCCAGCAGCTGGCACTCGTCGACGCGGCGCTGGCGCGGCTTGATGCGGGGACGTTCGGGACGTGCCAGCGGTGTGGCCGTGAGATCGCCCCGGCACGCCTGGAGGCGTTGCCGTGGGCAGCCCATTGCATCGCATGCCAGAGCGAGCTCGACAAGGCCCGCCGATGACGCTCGATACCGACCGCGTCGACCTCGTCGACCTCGCCGCCATCCGCGCGGCGGCTCGCACCCTCCGCGGCGTCGCCATCCGGACGCCGCTCGTCCCATACGGGCGGCCCGAGGAGCGGACGTTCCTCAAGGCCGAGAGCCTCCAGCCGATCGGGGCGTTCAAGCTGCGCGGCGCCTACGTCGCGATCGCGTCCCTTCCGGACGACGCCCGCCGGCGCGGGGTCATCACGTACTCGTCGGGCAACCATGCCCAGGGCGTCGCCCGAGCCGCGCGATTGCTCGGCATCGGCGCCGTCGTCGTCATGCCGAGCGACGCCCCGGCCATCAAGGTCGAGCGGGTCGCCGCCGATGGCGCCGAGATCGTGGTGGTCGGCACGGCCTCCGATGAGCGGCAGGCACGGGCGGAGGCGATCGCCGCCGAACGGGGCCTCGCCATCATCCCGCCGTTCGACGACGACCGGATCATCGCCGGCCAGGGGACGGTCGGACTCGAGATCGTCGAGGACCGCCCGGACGTCGCGCTCGTCCTCGTCCCGGTCGGTGGCGGCGGGTTGGCGAGCGGCGTCGCGGCGGCAGTCAAGGGGCTCGCCCCGGACGCGCGGGTGGTCGGCATCGAGCCGGAACTCGCCGCGGACGCGCGCGACTCGCTGGCGCAGGACCGGATCGTCCGCTGGTCCGCCGCCGACGTGTCGCGCACGATCGCCGACGGGACGCGCACCCAATCGCTCGGCGGCCGCACGTTCGCCCACCTGCGCGCGCTGCTCGACGGCATCGTCACCGTCTCCGAACCCGAGATCGCCGCCAGCGTGCGGCTGGCCGCGGAGCAGGCACGGCTGGTGGCCGAGCCGTCCGGCGCCCTCGTCGTGGCCGCCCTCGCCTTCCACGCCGACGAGCTCGGACTGCCACTCGGCGACGGGACGACGGTCGGGATCGTCAGCGGCGGCAACGTCGATCCCGAGGCCTTCCGAGGCTATCTCGAGGCGCCGCTCCCGGGCTGAACCTCCTCACGCTCACGGGCGAGGCGATCGGCCAGGCGAGCTTCGCGCCGCCGGATCTCGACGAGCTCGGTCGCGGCGCGCGCGTCGGCTCGGGCGGTCCGCACCCCCTCCGTCCGTGACCAGATCGCGACGGCCGCCATGATGTGGATCAGGAAGATCACGTCGCCGCCGACCCACATGATCCCGGCCGCGATCTGCTGGTCCTCGAGCGGGGTCGGCCCCCATGACCGGACGAGGGTCGCGTAGTGCGGGTACAGGACGTGGGTGACGTTCAGCAGGACGACCGCCAGGAAGGTGTTCTGGGGCATCTGCAGGAAGATGTACAGCGCCCGGACTGGAGGCGGCATCCGCCATGGCGCCGGATCCTGGGCCAGCGCCGGCCACCAGAACAGCAGGGCGGAACCGAGGAACAGCGCGTGCTCCAGGTCGTGGATCAGCGGATCCTCGAGCGCCGCGTTGAACAGCCCCGAGAAGTGGCTGACCCACATCACGCCCGCGAACAACAACCACGCAACGACCGGGAATGCCAGCACACGCATCAGCCGTGAATGCAGGATCGGCAGGATCCAGCGCCGACGGGTCGACGGCGACGACACCCGCAGCAGCAGCGTCACCGGGGCCGACAGGGCGATGAACGGGGCGGCGACCAGGGTCAGCAGCACGTGCTGGATCATGTGCACCGAGAACAGCGTCGTGTCGTACCGATCGATGCCCGACAGGAGGGCGAACGCGATCGTCAGCATCCCGGCCACGAAGGCGACGGTCCGGCCGCGCGGCACCGGGTTCGATGGGTGTGCGGCGTTGACCCGCTTGACCGCCCACCGCCACCAGATGAGCGCGATGACGATGCCGAGGGTCGGGAGCGGCTCGAACGTCCAGCCGAGGAGGATGTTGGCGATGCTCGGCGGCTCGGCCGGAGTCGTCCCGTGGGCAAGGACCGGGGTCGCGGCGACGCCGGCCCCGACCGCCACCACGACGACGGCGGCTGGGATCGCGGTCATGGCGAGGCGACGGCGATGCATGTCGCGCATGGTCCCACGAGCGTCCCGCGTTCGGGTCGGCCGCTCCCGACGGTGCTCGCGATCGGATGCGCGACAGCACGTCGGTGCGGTTATCATGTCGCGGTCCGACCCGGGCGGGTCTGACCGCGACCTGTTCCTGACCGGTCGGTCGCCCGGCCGGCGTCCCCGCCCCATACCCCGCTGAGGATCTGCATGGCGAGTTCCCCCAGGACCGGCCGCTCGTCCGTCGCCCGCCTCGCCGTGACCATCGGCGTGCTGTCGGTCATCGCGCTCGCCGCCATCGCGCTGGTCGCGGGCGCCGATCCGCTGGGCATGGGTCAGCACTTCGTCAACGGGCTGTTCCCGCCGATCGCCGTGACCGACCGCGGCATCCGGGTCCGCGAGCTGTACGGCTTCGTGTTCGCGGTCGCGGTGTTCCTGTTCTTCCTGATCGAGGGGCTGATCGTCTGGTCGGTCGTGCGCTACCGGCGCAAGCCCGGTGACGACACCCTGCCGCCCCAGATCCACGGGAACGCCATCGCCGAGATCGTGTGGACCGCCGTGCCCGCCCTCGTCGTCGGACTCATCTTCGTCTTCTCGTGGCAGACGCTCAACGTGGTCGACGCCATCACGCCGCAGCCGCAGACGAAGATCCGGGCGGTGGCCGGGCAGTTCCAGTGGCAGTTCGAATACCTGCCGGCCGACTACGATCCGGCCGCGGCCACACCGAAGGAGCCGCTGTACACCCAGCTGGCGCCGACCGGCGACGACGGTGGCCTGGTCGTGCCCGCCGGCCGAACGGTCCAGCTGTACCTGTTCAGCCCGGACGTGATCCACGCGTTCTACGTCCCGCAGTTCCTGTTCAAGCGGGACGTCGTCCCGGGACGGCTCAACACCTTCGAGTTCACGGTCAACGAGTCCGACGCCGGGGGCACATTCCGGGGCCAGTGCGCCGAGCTGTGCGGCACCGGCCACCGGGTGATGCTGTTCGACGTGCACGCGCTGAGCGGCACCGACTACGACGCGTGGCTCCAGCAGAAGATCACCGAGGCGAATGCGTCGCCCAGCCCTGCGCCGTCGGGCGCCCCGCCGCCGTCCGGCGAGCCGGGCGCGTCGGGACCGCCGCCCGCCGCGGGCCCGACGCTGCAGATCAGCGCCCTCAACGTCGCCTACAGCACGGCGACCCTCGAGGCGC
Organism: Candidatus Limnocylindrales bacterium; assembly: GCA_036844985.1. Lineage (GTDB taxonomy): Bacteria > Chloroflexota > Limnocylindria > Limnocylindrales > CSP1-4 > SPCO01. The sequence goes on along the minus strand of DAIUES010000012.1, from coordinate 4,835 downwards.
CGGCCGACACGCCGTTCAAGATCGAGTTCGACAATCAGGATGCCAGCATCCAGCACAACGTCGCGATCCACGAAGGGTCGATCAGCGGCGCCGAAGTGTTCAAGGGCGAGATCTTCGCCGGACCGGACAAGCGCACCTACGACGTCCCGGCACTGAAGGCCGGCGCGTATGAGTTCAACTGCACGGTCCACCCCAACATGTCCGGCACCCTCACGGTCAACTAGGAGCGTCCGTTGGCGACTACCGCGCTGCACCCGACCGCCCAGGGCTACCGAAGCAGCCTCTACGAGTGGGTGACCACGACCGACCACAAGAAGATCGGGATCCTGTACCTGGTCAACTCGTTCCTGTTCTTCTTCATCGCCGGGATCATGGCCCTGCTCGTCCGTGCCGAACTGGCCGTGCCGGGCCTCCAGTTCGTCAACGACCAGACCTACAACGAGCTGTTCACGATGCACGCCTCGGTGATGATCTTCCTGTTCGTCATCCCGATCCTGGCGGGCTTCGGCAACTACATCGTGCCGCTGATGATCGGCGCGCCGGACATGGCCTTCCCGCGGATCAACGCCCTGTCGTTCTGGATGCTGCCGCTGGGCGGCATCCTGCTGATGCTCGGCTTCGTGACCGGCGGCGCGGCCGCGGCCGGCTGGACGAGCTACAGCCCGCTCGCCCAGGATCGCCCGCTCGGCATGACCGGCCCCGGCGAGGACCTGTGGATCGTCGGACTCATCCTGATCGGAACCTCGTCGATCCTCGGCGCGATCAACTTCCTGGTCACGATCTTCAAGATGCGCGCCCCCGGCATGACCCTGTTCCGGATGCCGATCGTGGTCTGGACCGTGCTCGTCACCGCGGTCCTGGTGGTCATGGCGACGCCGGTGTTCACGAGCGCGCTGATCATGCTGTTCATCGACCGCAACCTCGGCGGCAGCTTCTTCGATCCGGCCAACGGCGGCGACGCGATCCTGTACCAGAACGTGTTCTGGTTCTACTCGCACCCGGCGGTCTACGTCATGGTCCTGCTCGCGATGGGCATCATCAGCGAGATCCTGCCCGTCTTCAGCCGCAAGCCGTTGTTCGGCTACAAGGCCTTCGTGTTCGCCACGGTCGCCATCGGGGCGATCGGGTTCACCGTGTGGGCCCACCACATGTTCACCACGGGTGCGGTCTACCTGCCGTTCTTCAGCCTGATGACGGCGCTCATCGGGGTTCCGACCGGGGTGAAGTTCTTCAACTGGATCTTCACCATGTGGCGCGGCAAGCTGACGTTCTCCACGCCCTTGCTGTTCGCCCTGGGCTTCCTGTCGATGTTCCTGCTCGGGGGCATCAACGGCGCGATGACGGCGGCCGTCCCGGTCGACTTCGCGGTCCACGACACGTACTTCATCGTGGCCCACATCCACTACGTGCTGTTCGGCGGCTCGGTGTTCGGGATCATGGCCGGCCTGTACTACTGGTTCCCGAAGATGACCGGCCGGATGCTGAGCGAGGGCCTCGGCAAGATCCAGTTCGTGCTCATGTACGTGGGCTTCAACCTCACGTTCTTCCCGATGCACGAGCTCGGGCTGGCCGGCATGCCGCGGCGCATCTCCGACTACTCCTCGACCGCCGGCTGGACCGAGCTGAACCTGTTGGCCACGATCGGCGGCTTCACCATCGCGGTCAGCATGCTGCCGCTGCTGTGGAACGTGTTCGTGTCGCTGCGGACCGGGAAGATCGCCGGCGACGATCCGTGGGAGGGAAACACGCTCGAATGGGCGACCACGTCGCCACCGCCACCGTACAACTTCGATCACCTGCCGGAGATCCGCTCGGAGCGTCCGGTGTTCGACCTCCGCCACGGACCCAAACCGGGCGCCGTCGCGACCGTGGAGCACTGAGCGGTGGCGAGCGAGCAGCAGGCGCTGACGACGACCGAACACAGCCCGGTGGCGGGCCTGGCCCACGACAGCCGCGGCGGCATCAGCAATGTCGTGCTCGGCATGCTGTTGTTCATCACCTCGGAGGTGATGTTCTTCGCGGGCCTGTTCGCGGCCTACTTCAACGTCCGGGCCAACGCGGTCCTGTGGCCGCCGATCAACCCCGAATCGGTCCCGCCCGAACCGTTCCACCTTGCCATCCTGCCGCTGGTCGGACCGGCCACCGTCCTGCTGATCCTGTCGTCGTTCACGTGCCAGTTCGCGGTGTGGGCCATCCGCCGCGGCGACCGGACGTCGTTCCTGCGCAACATCGGCGCGACCTTCGTCATCGGCATCGTGTTCCTGCTGATGCAGGCGATCGACTACGTCGCCCTCGGCAATGAAGGGCTGACCCTGTCGTCCGGGCCGTTCGGAACGACCTACTTCACCCTGACCGGGTTCCACGGGGCGCACGTCTTCGCCGGGGTGATCATGCTCGGCGTCGTCCTCTATCGCGGCATGGCCGGTCAGTTCTCGGCACGCCATCACGACGCCGTCGAGGCGGCGTCGCTGTACTGGCACTTCGTCGACGTCGTGTGGGTCCTGTTGTTCTCGCTGCTGTACCTGCTGCCAGGCAAGGGGTAGACCCGATGCATCCGCTTCGTCACCCGCGCAATGCGATCGTCGTGGGCGTGGCCTTCGCCCTCCTCGGCGGCGTGTACTGGGTCGTCCAGGAAGTGGCCGGGATGACCCACATCGACTACGCCGGCGTGACGATGCTCGTCCTGCTGGGCGTGGCGGTCTCCGTGCTGGCCTACGTGCTCATCGCCGGCTCGCCGAACGACTGACCCGGTCACCCCATGTTCGAGCAGTTCTGGAACGGCATCCTGGAGCTGATGGCGAAGTTCGTCATCCCCGACTGGGGCTCGGTCGTCGGCATGCTGCCGGTCCTCATCCTCGTCCTCGCCGGCATCGTCCTCATCGCCATGTTCTGGCGACTGTTCCGCGCCCCGGAGGCCCGCCGGGGCAAGAGCCGGATCACGCCTCGTACGCCCAGGGGCGTGCACATGCCCGGCCCGTCGTTCGCGCCGATCCTGGCCTCGGTCGGGGCATTCCTGCTGTTCCTCGGCATCGTCTTCGGCGGTGCCCTGCTGGTCGTCGGCGGGATCGCACTCGCGTTGACGCTGCTGTACTGGCTGGGCGAGGCCCTGCGCCTGTACGACCGTGACGTCCAGCCGAGCTCGACCGGCGAGGTGGCCGTCGTCCATGCCGGACCGCCACCGGGCGTGCACATGCCAGGCCCCTCGTTCCGACCGTTCCTCGGCGCCATCGGCGCGACGCTGCTGATGCTTGGTCTCGTGTTCGGGGAGTGGCTGCTGATCGTCGGCGTCATCGCCCTCGTGGTGACGTTGCTGGGCTGGCTGGTCGATGCGCGCAAGGAGTACGCCAAGACCGTCGAGGCGGACAGCACCGGCCACCTCGAGAACATCCCGCCGCCACGGACGCCAGGCCGCCTGCTCATCGGACTCGGTGTGCTGGTGCTCGCCGGATTCGTCGTCCAGGCCGGCTGGATTCCGCCGCGGAGCTCCGCCGAGGGCGGGGTAACTCCGTCGGGGGCCCCCGCGGGCCCCGCGGCGTCGCCGGGCGGATCGGGTGCGCCCGCACCGTCGGGCCCGACGGCGGATGTCACCGTCCACGCCAAGAACGTGGCCTACCTCGAGTCGTCGATCACCGCCCCGGCCGGCAAGCCGTTCACCCTCGCGTTCGTCAACGAGGACCCGAGCATCCAGCACAACGTCGCCATCCACGAGGGATCGGCGACCGGGCCGGAGGTCTTCCGGGGCGACATCTTCCCGGGCGTCGAGACGCGGGTCTACGACGTGCCGGCCATCCCTGCCGGCACGTACGCGTTCGTCTGCACGGTCCATCCCAACATGACGGGGACCGCGACCCTGAAGTAGGGGGCGCCCGTCGCCGAGGTTTCGCGCCACGTCGCGTCGACCCATCCTGGCCGCTCTCGCCATCGCCCTCGTCACGGTGGGCGGCGTCTGGCTGTACCTCCGCCAGGGAGGCGACGGATCGCGGGTGGCGATCGACCGACCCGCCCCGGCCATCGTCGGTACGACGCTCGAGGGCGCCCCGTTCGACCTGTCCGCCTACGCCGGCCGGCCGGTCATCGTCAACTTCTGGGGGCCCTCCTGCGTACCCTGCCGCGACGAGTTCCCGCTGCTGATCGCGAAGCTCGCCGAGCACGCCGCCGACGGCCTCGCCATCGTCGGGGTCCTGACCGACGATCCGCCCGAGCCGGCCCGCCGCTTCGTCGCCGACTACGGGGCGACATGGCCCACGGTCGAGGATCCGGGCGCCAGGATCAAGGCGACCTACCGCGTCGTCGCTCGG
>DAIUES010000012.1:0-527 GCA_036844985.1 Candidatus Limnocylindrales bacterium | reverse complement strand
CCTCGCCGGCCTCGCCGACGACGCGCTGTGCCTCGGCCGGTACCGCGTCGTCGCTCGGCCGCACACGTTCTTCATCGATCGGAGCGGGGTGGTCCGGGCCCAGCAGATCGGCGAGATGCGCGACGAGGACTTCGCCCGCTACTACCCGCGGATCGCGCCGTGACGGGCACGGTCGCCGAGGCCGTCGTCGTCAACGACCTCGTCATGCGCTACGGATCGCGGACCGTGGTCGACGGCCTGTCGCTGACCGTCCGCCACGGTGAGGTGGTGGCGCTGCTGGGACCCAATGGCGCCGGCAAGACCACGACCGTCGAGGTCATCGAGGGCTACCGCCACCCCACTGACGGGGGGGTGAACGTCCTCGGCCACGACCCGTGGATGGCCGGCCGAAGCCACCGGGCGCGAGTCGGGCTGATGCTCCAGTCGGGCGGGTTCGACATGCGGGCACGGCCGCTCGAGACCCTCCGGCAGTACGCCGGGTTCCACACCAACCCGCTCGATCCGGCGTCGCTGCTCGACCTCGTCGG